>JANOLT010000313.1:0-2798 GCA_031419915.1 Holophagaceae bacterium | reverse complement strand
GTTCGACACGGTGGCGGGTCTGGTCATGGCCCGCTTGGGTCGAGTGCCAGAAGCCGGTGATCAGGTAGGTGTAGAAGGTGCGAGGCTCACGGTGCTGCGCATGAAAGGCCCCCGGATCCTTCAAGTGCGGGTGGAGCGCACGGGCGGGGCATGGGATTGATGTTTAAAAGAATTCTCGCCTGGTCCGCGATTCTCGCGCTGCCGATCATGCTGATTCAACTACGCCACTGGGACAAGAAGCGCCTCACGCCCCAGCCCCGGGGCATGGTGCTGGGTCTTTACGCGGGGATTCCCGACTACGACTACCGCGAGGAACTGGATCGCATCGCCGCCACGGGAGCCACCTGCGTGAGCCTTCAGGCCATCTATCGCATGGAGCGCCATGACTCCAACGAAGTGGTCCGCCATCCCACCAGTAGCCCCACGGATGAAGCCCTGTTGCGCACCTTCCGGCAGGCCAAGGTCCGCGGTCTGCGCATGTTGTTCTTTCCAACCATCAACCTCCGCGCCGAAGCGGACAATGAAAAGTGGTGGCGCGGCAACATCAAGCCCACGGACTGGGATGCCTGGTGGAAAAACTACACGGCTTTTAACGTGCATCTCGCCGAACTGGCCCAGCAAGGCGGTGTGGAGTGGTACAGCGTGGGCACGGAGATGGCGAGCACCCATCCCTTTCCTGATCGCTGGTGCGCCCTGGTGAACGCGGTTCATCAGGTGTTCCGCGGCAAGGTTCTCTACAGCGTGAACTTCGACAGCCATGACAGTTTCACTTTTGGTGGCTGCCTGGATGTCATCGGCATCAATACGTACGATCCCATCGCCAAGCACGACGAATACCCACGCCCGGAGCAGATCCGCGACGAATGGTGGTGGATCGTGAACAAAGCGCGGACGCTGCAGGCGCGGTTCAAGCGGCCCGTGATGATCACGGAAGTGGGCTATCCGTCGGTCGCTCATGCCCATGTGGGGCCTTGGGATTTCCGCACGGACAAGCCTCTGGATCTGGCCTTGCAGAATGAACTTCTGAAGGGGGCTTTTGACGTGCTGCGCAATTGGTCTGATGGCGAGGCGGTGTTCTATTACCTCTATGGTGAACATCTCAATAAAAAGCCCGTGGGCGGGCCCCTGGACCGAACCTACGCCATCTGGGGCAAGCCGGTCGAGCGGACCGTGTTGGACTATTTCGCGCTGCCCATCTTCGAAGGCCATATCCCGCCAAAACAGTCGGATATCCACACCGCCGTGATCGAGTCCCTGGTGGCGCAAAAACGGAAAGAGCGCGATTACGCAGACGGAAAGATCGCGCCCTGGGCGGACCAATGGATGAAGGAATACCCCTTGGACCGCATGGCCGTTCAGGAAGTCGTGGATCGCGAGCCTGTGCCCAAGAAGAAGATTCCCAAGGGGCGGGAGCACTAGGCCCGGATCCCGCAATTGGACAAGATAAAATTGGCTACAGGCCTCAGGCCTCAGGCTACAGGCTACAGGCTACAGGCTTCAGGCTTCAGGCTTCAGGAAATGAATCGCTTCGCGTTGGATTGTGCTGATGTTGATGCGAACCTGTAGCCTGAAGTCCGAAGCCTGAAGCCAGTGCTGATCATGTAATCGTAAATCGTAAATATTGCCTGAACAGTGCAGGATTTTGAGATCAAGGAACTATTGTCCAGGTTAATCTCTACCCATCATGGCCCTTCCTCGCAGCCCCTCTTCCGAGCCCGACAAAACACAGCTGAAAACAGTCCTGTTCGTCGAGGACGAAGTCAGCACCTTGCGCTTCTACAGCGCGGGTCTCAGGGGGCTGCACGAATTCAAGTTCCTGCTGGCGGAAAACGGGCAGCAGGCCTTGGATGCGCTGAAGGCCAACAACGTGGATGTGGTGGTCACGGATCTCAACATGCCCGTCATGGACGGCTTCACGCTCATCACACGGCTCACGGCCAAGTACCCCTCCATCCCGGTGTTGGTGGTATCGGGCCTGCCGGAACCCAAAGCGGGTCAGGATGCCCTGAACCTTGGGGCCATCCGCATCCTGTCCAAGCCCCCCCGGCTCTCGACCCTGATGGAAGAGATCCGGGCCGCGGCCCAGCGCAAGGCCGAGGGCCTGGTCAAGGGCATCAGCATTGGCAGCTTGCTGCAATTGCTCAGCTGGGAGCAGAAGACATGCACCCTAACGGTCCGGAGCAAGGGCAGAGTCGGCATGGTGTACCTGCGCCAGGGCGAAGTGGTGAGCGCCGCCTATCACGAACATGAGGGCATCGTTGCCGCCTACGAGATCCTCTCCTGGGAGCACCCGGAAATCGAATTCGTAGAGACTTGCCGAATGGATCGCATCATTGATTTGCCAGTGGCAGAACTGCTCATGAACGTGGCGATGATCACCGACCAAGCCACCCGCACGCAGAGCGGAACAGAACAAGAGGAGGGCAAATCTTGATATTCAGTCAGGAGAGCCCATGCTCGCGAGGCCCCGCTTTCTGACCTCCGACATCAACATCATCAACTTCTCCCTTGGGCCACCGGCGATGGTCACGCCTTAGCCGTCATGACCGTGGATCGCGCCGTGCCAGCCAAACAACTCACTTCGCTATGGAAGATTCCATGGATCTTGAGTTTGGAGATGGTGTAAGCAGACATGAGACTTTCGTCAAAAGAAGGCCTTTGGATGGTCCGGATGGGCGTCCACGTGTGAATAATGACTCATGTGCGGCCCTGTCCCGGGTCCCTTCCCAAGGCAGGCATCCATGTCGCAACTGAAGCCCTTTCGAGCCCACCGCCCCCGGCCCGAACTCGCCGCCCAG
>JANOLT010000312.1:0-2053 GCA_031419915.1 Holophagaceae bacterium | reverse complement strand
GAGTAGGCGGAGAGCTCGAATTCCTCCCGCTGGCGCACCTGGCGGTAGGTCACAGGAAAAATTCCGTCGTCGGTTTTCACTTCGCCCCATGTGAGGTCAAAGATGTTGTCGTAGCCCCCCAGGAACATGCAGATGCGCTCGATGCCGTAGGTCAGTTCGGCGCTCACGGGCCGGCAATCCAGACCGCCCACCTGCTGGAAGTAGGTGAACTGGCTGATCTCCATGCCGTCCAGCACCACCTGCCAACCCACGCCCCAGGCGCCCAAGGTCGGCGATTCCCAGTTGTCTTCTTCGAAGCGCAGATCATGTTTCGTCAAATCGATGCCCAACGCCGACAGGGACTCGATATAGAGATCCTGTACCTTGGCGGGGCTGGGTTTCAGGATCACCTGGAACTGCAGGTGCTTGTAGACGCGGAACGGATTTTCGCCATAGCGGCCATCGGCCGGACGGCGCGAAGGCTCCACGTAGGCCACGTTCCAGGGCTTCTTCCCTAGAGCACCAAAGAAAGTCAGCGGGTTCATGGTGCCCGCGCCCTTCTCTATATCGTAGGGCTGGCCGATGAGACAGCCGCGGTCGGCCCAGAAGCGCTGAAGGCGAAGGATCAATTCCTGGATATGCATGGAAACCCGCGTAAAACCTTCATTCTAGCGGGAGAATACGAAATCAGGAACCACGGATGACCACCGATGAACGCAGATGAAAAGCATTGGAACCGCGAATGGCGCGAAGGATCGCGAATGAATCAGGATAAACTTTTTGTTTTTCCAGAAAGCGGATCATGTCCTCACCATCCCGGAAAATCGCTCTGCTCGCCATCGGCGGAAATGCTTTGCTGAAGGAGGACGAGCGGGGATTGCAAGAGGAACAATTGGAGAACGCCCGGGACTGCGCGGAGATGCTGGCCCGCGTCGTGGCCCAGGGCTACTCGCTTTGCGTGGTCCACGGCAACGGCCCGCAAGTGGGTAACCTGCTCATCCAGCAGGAATCCGCATCCAACCAGATCCCGCCCTACAACCTGGACATCGCCGTGGGCATGACCCAAGGGTCCATGGGCTACATGCTGGAACGCATGCTCATGAACCGGTTGCATTACGAAAAGCTGGACGCGCCCGTGGCAACGATCCTCACGGAAGTGGTCGTGGATAAATTTGATCCCGGCTTCGAGCATCCGACCAAACCCATCGGTCCTTTCTACCCTGAATTCCGCGCCCTGGAACTCATGCGGCAGAAGAAATGGAAAATGAAAGAGGACAGCGGCCGAGGTTGGCGCAAGGTGGTGCCCTCGCCCAAGCCCATTGAGATTGTGCAGCTGACCGCCATCAAGACCCTGCTGGAAAGCGGGCATTGCGTCATCGCGGGCGGCGGTGGTGGAATCCCCGTGATCCGCGATGCGTCAGGATTGTTGGTGGGCGTGGAAGCGGTCATCGACAAGGACCGCCTGAGTGCCTTGCTGGCTGCCAATCTCGGTGCTGAGCTCTACATCATCCTTACGGGCGTTCCCAAAGTGGCGCTGGATTTTGGAAAGGCCACGCAAAGGTGGGTTGACCGCATGAGCGCGACGGAAGCCAAGGCATATCTCGCCGAGGGCCAATTCCCGGCGGGCTCCATGGGTCCAAAAATCGAAAGCGCGCTGTCCTTCATCGAGGCTGGCGGGCACGAAGTCCTCATCACCACCGCCGAAGCTCTGAAGCACGAAGACCCGGCCACCGTGGGCACCCGCATCACGCGTGGTTGAGGGCAAGTCGCCACAAACAGGCTACAGACTTCAGGCTTCAGGCTTCAGACTTCAGACTTCAGACTTCAGACTTCAGACTTCAGACTTCAGACTTCAGACTTCAGGCTTCGTTGTTGTGGAGGTTCCACTTGTGGGACGTATCTCAAAGCACTGAGCCCCTATTTTGCGATTGCATGATCCCGCTGGCTTCAGGCCTCAGGCTACAGGCGTCAGGCCACAAATCCCTTCGCATTGGTTTGTACTGTTATTGATGCGAACCTGAAGCCAGTTCCAGCCGGTCTAAAGACGAAATACGGATGAAGCCAGCCTTCAAGC
>JANOLT010000311.1:0-2700 GCA_031419915.1 Holophagaceae bacterium | reverse complement strand
CTGGATTGCGGCATTGCCCTGGAGGGCTTCGATGGCCTAAGGGAAGGCGATGTGATCGAGTTCTTCACCAACGAGAAAGTCATCGCGACAAGCCTGTCGTAGAAGGCTATGAGCCATCAGCTATGGGCTATCAGCTATGAGCTTTTTGGACGCGCCTTTGGCGCGGGCCCTTCAAGATTTTTGGCTCATGGCTGTTGGCTCATAGCTCATAGCCTCCTGTGATCCACGTCACAAGTTCCACCTGAGATGCTGACTCATTATCTTTTCAGGAGGTCCCGTGTCCGCTCCGACCTTTGCCGTCACGGCCATCGAGGGCAAGGAAGCCACCAATCCCTTGGGCATCATCCGCCTGGACCACATCCAGATGACCGGCCCCATCGAGAAGCTGGAGCCACTCTATCGCCGCATGGGATTCGCCCGGGTGGCCTCGAACCAGGGTGCATGGGGCCGCATGGTCCACCTGCGGCAGAACAAGATGGATATCGCCATCGCCGAAAGCGACGGCAGCACGCAGTTCGGAGCCTACTTCGCACAGCACGGCGAGGGCGCCAATGCGCTGGCTTTCGAGGTGGATGATTGCGATGCGGCCTTGCAGGAAGCCACGAAGCGCGGCGCCAAGATCCGCCTGGAACCAGTGACTCAGGACTTCCAGGAAGGTCACCTGAAAGTGGCCGCCATCCAAGGTTTTGGTGATGTGTGGAACTACCTGGTGGAGCGCCGCGGCCAACAGGATTGCTTCATCATGCAGACCACCAAAGATGAGCTTCCGGCGCTCTCATTCCCCGGCCTGCTGCGCGTGGACCACCTGACCAACAACGTCGGCGTGGGCGAGATGGACCGCTGGGTGGAATTCTACGAAAGCATTTACGGCTTCGTGGTCACACGTGAATTCAAGATCCGCGGAAGCCTTGGGACAGGCCTGAATTCCAAGGTGGTCCAAAGTTCCAACAACCGCATCATCATCCCCATCAATGAACCCACCGATTCTAAAAGCCAGATCCAGGAATACGTGAACCGCCATCGCGGCCCGGGCGTGCAACACATCGCCATGGGCACCGCCGACATCATGGACACGCTGCCGAAACTGCAAAGCCAGGGCTTCAATTTCCTGCGGACGCCAGATACTTATTATGAATTATTGCCGGGCCGTATCGCCAATGGCGGCTACACCGTGACGGAAAGCCTGGATCGCGTGAAGCAGATTGGCATCCAGATTGATGGCGACCAAACAGGCTACCTGCTACAGATTTTCACGGAAGATCAGATCGGCCCACTCTTTTTTGAAGTCATCCAGCGACGCGGTAATCGTGGTTTCGGTGAAGGCAACTTCCAGGCGTTGTTCGATTCCATCGAGTTGGATCAGAAACGGCGCGGAGTGTTATAAGAATTCCTCTGGAGTTTTCATGCAGCTGCAACCGGCTCTTCATATTCTGAAATCCCGCGCGCCTTTCATCCCTGAGCTGGCCATCGTGCTGGGCTCGGGGCTTGGGGGATTGGCCGAGAGTGCCGAGGCCAGGGCTGGCACTTCCATCTCCTTCACAGAATTGCCAGGCTTCCCGGAACAGAGCGTGGCGGGTCACAGCGGCAAGTTGATGTTCTGCGAATTGGAAGGCCGAAAGGTCGTCCTTCAAGCCGGGCGATTCCACTTTTACGAAGGCCATCCCATGGACGTGGTCACAGCGCCCATGCGGCTTTACGGGCGCCTGGGCGTGAAGGCCGTGCTGCACACCAACGCCGCGGGCGCCATCAATCCCGACTTCCATGTGGGCGAGTTGATGGCCATTTCCGATCACATCAATTTCATGGGGACGAATCCTTTGGTCGGTCCCAACGTGCCGCCGGGGCCGCGATTCCACGACATGACCGAAGCCTACGACCGGAAGCTCCGCGAGCAACTCCACGCCGCGGCCAAAGCCATCAATATGCGGATACAGGAAGGCACCTACCTCGCTGTCACCGGGCCCAACTATGAGAGCCCGGCGGAAATTCGTGCCTTCCGCACATTGGGCGCCGACGCCGTGGGCATGAGCACCGTGCCGGAAGTCCTCGTGGCCCGTCACGAAGGCCTGCGCGTGGTGGGAATCAGTGGCTTGTGCAACATGGGCGCGGGCATCCTGCCGGTGACTCTGACCCACGAAGACGTACTGGCCGCGGGAGCCGCCGCCGCCAAGGGCTTCGAGGCCCTGGTGCGGAAATTCGTGAAGGATCTGACCCTCTGATGGAGTGGGCCCCATCGGTCGCCTGGGTTGCCTGGCCCATCTGCATCCTCCTCCTGGTGGTGGGATTCCTCGGCGCCTTTCTGCCCATTCTCCCAGGCCTGCCGCTCATGGCGCTCGGGGTTGGGATCCACAAACTGCTGCTGCCAGGTGTACTCAGCTGGTGGACCGTGGTCCTCTTCATCGTCACGGCGGTCCTCGCCTACGCTTTGGATATCGCCGCCACCACCTTTACCGCGAAATTGGCCGGAGCCAGCAAGGCCGGAATCTTCGGTGCCCTGCTTGGTGGAATCATAGGCCTCTTTTTCGCTCTGCCCGGCCTGCTCCTGGGTCCCTTTATCGGGGCACTGCTCGGTGAGTGGGTCGTCTCCAAACGGGCTTTCAAACAGGCTCTCAAATCTGGTGCTGGCGCGGCTTTGGGGCTGATAGCCGGCGCCTTTGGCAAGGGGCTGTTGGGATTGTTTTTGATCGCGGTATTCCTGCT
>JANOLT010000310.1:0-9839 GCA_031419915.1 Holophagaceae bacterium | reverse complement strand
GAATGAAGCCACGGCCAACGGAATTCTGGACTCTGACGATGCCGCTGCCCTTCTGGAGTGGCGTCGCGATACGGTGGCATGGAGCAAGCATCACGAATAAGCGATGAATCATGGGAGGTGTCGAGTGAAGATCTACACCCGCACTGGAGATGAAGGCATGACGGGTCTCTTCGGTGGGGATCGCGTGACGAAAAGCCACCATCGCATCACGGCCTACGGCACCCTTGATGAACTCAACAGCGTCATCGGTCTGCTGCGTCTGCATGTGAGCGAGAAGGTCGCCGTGCAGGACGCATTGCAACGGGTTCAGCACGACTTGTTTGTCCTGGGTGCCATCCTGGCCACACCCCACAGTCACCTGAATCAACTTGAAAAAAAGATGACCACACCCACCTGGGAAGTGTCGGACATGGAGGCGGACATTGACCGCCTGACCCAGCTCGCTCCGCCCATGAAACACTTCGTTTTGCCCGGTGGAACCCATCCCAGCGCCTATGCCCATCTTGCCCGGACGGTCTGCCGTCGCGCCGAGCGCGATGCGGTGGTGTTGGGCAATGAAGAAGGCATTCCGCCGGAAGTCCTGATCTACATCAACCGGCTCAGTGACTGGCTATTCGCGTTATCCCGAGCTGAAAACGCCTTGGCGGGCGTCGCGGACGTGGAATGGATTCCAGGCTGAAGACTTCAGGAAGGCATTCCGGCGATATCATCACCGATTTCTTTCCAGAGACGTTTCTCGGCAGTCCTCATCCAGTTTTCCGCGGCGAGCACGCCTTCGCCATGATTCAAGCGCTGAAAGTGGGAGCGCAGATGCCGCAGCGTGCGCGGGATGGCGGGGGCGAAATGGGCCTTCTTGCATTTCATGAGTTGATATCCGAACGTGCCCAACGCCTTGAAATTGCGCTGGAGGGCCGAGAGGTTCAGTTCTTCCCAAAGCGTGGCATCGGACCAGCCCAGTTCCTGGCGCACGTGACGTAGCAGCAGGCTACCGGCCTCCTTGGACCAATCCCAATAGCCGTCGAAAAGGATGGAAGCCAGGTCGTAAGTGGCGGCGCCTCGGCGGGCATCCTGGAAATCAATGGCCACAAGGCGGTCACCCTGCACCATCAGGTTGCGCACATGAAAATCGCGATGAGCCAGGAACTGGGCCCTTGGGGCAAGGCTCTCGTGGATCTCCACCATGAGCCGGTCCAGCCAGCGGGGCGGGTCTTTCTGTAGGAACTCCTGGAAAAAATTCGCCTGACAATAGCCCCATTCGAAATCCAATTTTTCTTCATCGAAGGCACGGGCCATGAAAAAGCTATGGGGAGGCGCGCCCACCGTGAGGGGTCCCAACAGCGTGGCCAGGAGCCAGCCCACGCGATCCGCCCAAACCCGCTCTTCTTCGGGATGTTCCGTGAGCCGCCGTTCCAGTGTTACGTCTCCAAGATCCTCAACGAGCAGCACCCGTTCTTCGTCCCAGGTCTGGATGATGGTGGGAACCCGCATCACGGGATCGAGATAGGCGTGCATGGCGCGGAATTCGTAGTAGGCGGGATCGTTTTTCCCCGACTCATCCAGCGGGTAAAGCACCACCAGCGCGGTGCCCAACTGAGGGTGCCCCACTCGCACATACTGACGTGCGCCCGCGTCCCCACTCAGGGGGCGGGGATCTATGCAAGCCCATCGGTCGAGGGCACGGGAGAGTCGGGGGTCCATCACGAGAGTCTTAGCTTAAGCCCCAGACGCACTTGCTGGCCTGATTCCTCGAACCAGAGGGCGTCATGATCCACCATGGCTGGATGCGGCCGGGCGCCGGGGCCCAGAACACAGCGGCGCAATTGTCCTTGAGGCACCGCGCTTGGATGGATGTAGCATCCCGGGATCCGGCCTTCCTGGCCGGGTGCCAATTCCTGCGCCGCGACTATAAGCGCATCTGGGGTGCCGATCTCTCGCCAGGAAAAAGACGGGACGACCACCCCCGCATGATAGGCGAGTCTGGGGAGCAGGTCGCGGGTGTCGGAAGGACCATTCGGCAGCAGCGCCAGCGCTCTTGATGACCAGAAACTCGCACCCGTGAAGAGAAAAGGGCCTTGGCCTGTCACGCCACTAGGCAGCACACGGCCTTCTTTATCCAGCCACACTTGGGTCCAAGGTCCACCGGGGTGGGGGACCAGGAGCCAGCTCAGGTCAGCGCCACTCCGCAGGTGGGCTTCACGAAAGGCCACCCATGGGACTTCTGCCATTGCATCGCCGTTCCATACGGCGAGAGGGTCTGCGGCCTTTCCTCGCGCGTGGAGCAGGCCGCCCGCAGAGCCCATCAGCAGGGGCTCCATAAAAATTTGAAGGCCCACAAAACCTGTCATCGCACATTTCAATTTATCTGGATGCAGATGTGCATTGCAGGCCAGATGCTCCATGCCCGCACCGCGCATGGACTCCGCGCCCCATTGCAGCAAGGGCTTCCCACGAAGGGTCCATGCGGGTTTGGGCAGGGCCACCGAGAGCGGCCCCATGCGGGTACCCAGACCAGCGGCCAGAATGAAGCCGTCAATCACCGTGATTTTCGGCATGGCTTTCCGCATTCCCTTCGGCCTGTTTTTTAGTCATTGGTTTAAGGAGAAACTGACTGGGAGCAAGCCCCCGCATGGCAAGCACGCGAATGCGCCAACCCTGGATCTTCAGTTCATCACCCACCCGCAACACGCGGCCTAGCTGCTCCTGGAAATAGCCCCCCAGGCTTATGGAGCCTTCTTCCACCACAAGATCCAGGTCCAGGTGATCCACCAATTGTTCAAGGGTGACCGAACCTTGAGCCAGCCAAGCACCGCTGCGGGTCCTCCTCAGATGAATGGTTTCGCGATCGAATTCGTCCTGGATCTCACCTACCAATTCCTCCAGCACGTCTTCCAGAGTCACTAGGCCGTCCACACCGCCATGTTCGTTCACCATCAGGGCGAGATGCTGCTTTTGCTGCTGGAATTCCAGCAGCAGATCCTGGATGAGTTTCATCTCTGGGACCAGGAAAGCCGGACGCGCGAAATCCCCGATGTCCACATCGCCACCATGCTCATGCAAAGCCCAAAGGAGCTCTTTCAAATGCACAATTCCAACCACCTGATCGAGATCACCGTCCACCAAAGGAATGCGCGTGTGGGGCGAGCTGCGGGCCAAGACTAGATTTTCTTCCAGGCTGTTATTCAAATCGAAACAGATGACCTGGGTCCGAGGAATTGCGATTTCTTTGATGGTGCGTCTTGAAAATCCAAAGAGATTGTTAATGAGCTCGACTTTGGAAAGTCCCAATTGCCCGCTTTCCTGGCTGCGTTCGAGCATGCGTCTCAACTCTTCTTCAGAGGGCAGATTCGTGTCATCGGGTGCATCGGCGAAATTCATCCCAAGGAGCCACACCACGCCACGGCTTAGCTTTTGCAATACCCAAGTGAACGGCCTTACGACCCTGGACCAAAGCAGCAACGGCGCTGCGGTACGCAAAGCCCAAGCCGTGGTATGGCGAATGGCAATACCACGGGGCACGAGCTCTGCCAGCACGACCTGCATCGCCGTGATGAGCAGAAAACCAGCAGCGGTACCCAGCAACCAACCAGCGCGAGGCCACGGGAACGTTGTGCCGAAAAGGTCATGAAACCATTGCACCAGCGCTTCTTCACCCGTGGCACCCACGGCGATGGTAAGCAGGGTGATGGCCACCTGGATGCTGCTGAGGTGGCGGCCCAGTTCATGGTGAACTTTTAGCGCCAAGGTGGCGCGGGAGTCGGTCTTTTCAAGGGCTTCCAGCTGCGTGGGCCGCACCCGCACCGCCGAGAACTCGGCCAACACGAAAAAGGCCGTGAGCCCAATGAGGACGGGTGTGACTACAAGGGCACCGTTAGTCATCGGATCATCAGCGTCGGCCTACGGCCGACATAAGGGGCCGTAACGCACTCTAAACCTACCAATGAGAACCATCCATCGCGTCGGTCTACGGCCGACATAAGGGGCCGTAACGCACTGGCCAGAAAAGCGCTGGCCATTACGCAACGGCCCCTAATCATCCCTGTGCCAGATCCGCACCCTTGCGCAATTTGTCGGCAGATTCAGCCAGCAGCGTGGCAAGGGATTGCAACCGTTCTTGGCGTTCCGCCAACTGGCCCTGGAGCACTTGCTTGTCGCGTTCAAGGGTTTCCTGAACCTGCTGGACACTGGCCACCGTAGCTTTGAGGGCTTCGATCTTGTCGTCCTTGGCTTTCATTTCATCGCGGCCTATCTGCAATTCGGCTTCCAGATCCGTGGCTTTGGCATTCAGGGATTCAATCTCCTTGTCCTTCGTGGCGATCCGGTTGCCCAGCTCCACCAGTTCCCGGCCTTGGCCGCGGATGGTTATTTCGAGAGCTGGCACTTCGCTGGCCGCCATCTTGAGTTTGGATTCAATCTCCGCAAGGGTCTCAAGTGTGACCTGGTGCTTGGATTTCAGTTCAGCGTGTGTGGCGGAAAGCAAGTCATGCTCAGTGGCCTTGGTGGCTAGGGTTTCCTGGGCTGTGGCTAATTCACTTCGAATGGAACCAAGGCTGGCTTCGACGGCAGTCATGCCCTCCAGCTTTGTCTGGTCGTCTAGAGACTGTTGTTGAAGATGATCTTTCTCCTTCATCAGGGTCATGATCCTGGTGGTCTTTTCGGCCATCTGATTGTTGAGTGCCTCGACCTGTAGCAGCAACTCTGTGCGCTCACCCATGGCCCCGCGCAGCTGGGTTTTAAGGCTGTCGGCGTTTTCTCCTTTCGGGGTCTCTTCCAACTTTTTGAGCGCCGCTTCTGTATCGGCCAAGCGTTGTTTGAGCGCTTCGGATTCAGCCTGGCGACGTTCTAAGTCTTCCATGTTTTGGGTCACGGAATCGTGGCTGTGGCGCAGGTGGTCGAACTCTGTTTGTAGGCGGAGCAGCTCGGCATTCTTGGCTTTCACCACTGATTCAAACCCACTCACTTGGGCTTCAAGGGCAGCCATTTTGCCCTCGCTCATCGCAAGCTTGGCATTGTCCTGGCTCGTTGGCGCCATCGGAATGGCCATGGTCTGGTTCGAAGGAGGTTCAGGAGCAGCGGGTCTCTCCATTTCAGAAGCAATGTCGGATTTCAGGCCGTCGAGCCAGTCCTCGCCGAGATCTGAATCCGCAAGGTCACCCAGCGGATTGTCTGGATCCACGCTCCGCATGGGCACGAATGGATTGAGGGAAGCCACCAGTGCGCTGGGCGCGATGGGTTTTTGGAGGTAAAGATCGGCTCGACCCTTAAGGCTTTGGTGGCGGCGATATTCCTCTTCCGTGGCCTTGGCGCTTATGAGTGCGACTTTCACGTCCGCCAATGCAGCGTTCTTGCGGATGGCGGTGCAAAGCGCATAGCCCTTGTTATCAGACACCTCTACACAGATGAGAACCGCCGCGTAAGCGCCACTTCCCAATTTTGGAATTATCCCATCAGGGCTGGAGGCAACCTCGATTTCGTAGGCTGCTTCCAGGCTGACTTGCTGCTCCTTCAAGAAGGCGCGGTCGCTGTCCACGATCAGAAGGCGCTGACCCATGGTGGGATCCTCAAGTGGTGAGCTTCCAACTGTAACCGAAGTGAGGAAAGCCGTTGTAACGAAATAAGCTTCAACGCGGCAGGATAGCGACGGTTCCCTTGCCTGGACCCGTGGGACCCTGAATCAGCAGCAGCATGGCCTTGCCGCCGGCCTTGGTGGCCTCGGCGCTGAATTCATGGACGCTGGAAACACTCCGGGTGCCCACGGCGTTGATGATGATTCCAGCCGAAAGGCCTTTCTCCGCCGCGTCTGACCGAGCGGCCACAAAGGTCACCACCACGCCCTTGCGATCTTCAGCGATGCCATAGGCCTGGCGATTTGCCATCGTAAGGTTTTCGACGGTGAAGCCGTAGACCTTTTCGGAATTGAAACTCTTTCCTTCTTTTGGATCACCTTGAGTAGGTCCGCTTTTCTCCTCGTCCGGCTCGTCCTGGCCTCCAAGGTTTTTCCGATCACCAAGAGTGACCGAGATCTCCCTCGATTTTCTATCCCGCACGACGATAAGCTTCACGACATCACCGGCCTTATGGCCTGCAATGGTTTCCACCAATTCCGCCGGTCTGGAAATGGCCTTGCCATCCACCGCTGTGATGACATCCAGGCGTTGCACACCAGCCTTTTCAGCTGCCTGTCCCCTGGTGACATCACCCACCACAACCCCTTCTTTCACTCCTAGCGCTTCCTGAAATCCTTTTTCCAGCTCTACGGGCTGCAAACCAAGGAAACCACGGCTTACCGCACGGCCCGCACGCAAGTCCTTGAGAGCCCGCTGGATCATGGTGGACGGCACCGCAAAGCCGATGTTCTGCCCATCGGCCCGGATCATGGTGTTGATGCCGATGATTTCGCCGCGCAGATTCAGCAACGGCCCGCCTGAGTTACCGCGATTGATGGCGGCGTCGGTCTGCAAGAACGAGCTGATCCCAGTCGTCACGGTACGCCCTTTGGCGCTGATGATGCCTGCCGTGACCGTGTGGTCCAGGCCCAGCGGATTACCAATCGCCACAACCCATTCGCCGATTCGCATGGCATCGGAATCGCCAAGCTTGGCAAAGGGAAGGTGATTGGCATCGATCTTAACCAAAGCGATATCCAGCTCTTTGTCCCGGCCCAGCACCTTAGCCTTGTAGGTCTTACCATCCGAGGTTTTCACTTCCAGTGTGTTATCCAAAGCGCCACGATAGCCCTCGATCACATGATTATTGGTCAGGATCTCGCCATCCGCCGAGATCAGGACTCCGCTCCCACCGCTCTCCACCGGTCGTTCCTCATCCTGCCGGCCCCTTTGTCCGGGTTGTCCGGGACGAGGTTGACCCTGCCCATGACCGGGCCCGAAAAAGAAATTGAAGAAGTCATCCCCTCCTCCAAAGGGATCAACCCTGTGCGGAGACTTCACGAAGCTCGTACTTGTGATGGCCACCACGGTGGGATTCAACTTGTTAGCCACTTCAGCGATGGGCGGCAGGCGGTCAAGACCAGCGGGATTCACCGTCACCGGGATCTCTTCCTGGGCACTGGCCACCCAACGGTGGCTAAGACCCATGCCCACACCCATGCAGGCGGCCGCGAAGGTCGAAAGCAGCAGGACTTGTTTGACTTGGCGATTCATTTAAAAACTCCCTGGCTCAAGGCCCACTTGGGCACCTAACTTTGGTGATGATAGCTTACGGAAAGTTTCGCCAGCCTTCCACCAGCGCCTCACCCTGGCATTTTCTCACCTGTCGAGTTAATCTGAAAGGTCCATGGCGGCTGTAGCTCAGTTGGTTAGAGTGCTGGATTGTGATTCCAGATGTCGTGGGTTCAAGTCCCATCAGCCGCCCCATATCAGCGCCTCGGCTTGCCGAGGCGCACTTGTATGGTGGGCGGCTGATGGGACTTGAATCACAAGAGTCTTAGACCGCGCTTTGGAGGCCGTAGGGCGCGGGAGCGACCGCAGGCCGGAAGTGGTCTTAGACTTCGTGCGGCGGGTACCGAAGTCCCATCAGCCGCCCCATCAGCCCCGCGAAGCGGGGTTTTTTTTAGGGCGGCTGATGGGTGCATCGTCGCCGATCGCAGGGTCCACCGGACCCTGCTCCCGCGGCATAGCCGCGGAGGCGCCGATGAATCACAAGAGTCTTAGACCGCGCTTTGGAGGCCGTAGGGCGCGAGAGCGACCGCAGGCCAGAAGCGGTCTTAGACTTCGTGCGGCGGGCACCGAAGTCCCATCAGCCGCCCCACCGAGGGTGGTGCGAAAGCTCGAAGGCGACGCATGGGCGGGTAGGGCCATCTGGCTCCCAAAAAACTCGACAGCACGAAATAGGTATCGAGATCTCATTGACAGCGTCCGCATAGGGCATATCTTATCAGTATTAGACCAATCGGTCTAGTTTGAAATAACCACGCCACAAACAATAAGGAGGAACGAGCATGCGAGTAGCGAAAGACAACGTGGACGTCCGGATGGAGATTCCAGGTGCCGTTATCCGCCAGAGTATGGATTTTGGCGACGTAAGCGGATTCGACAAGATCAGCGCGGAATATTTCACGCTCGCAGCGGGCGTCGATACCACTCCGCTCTTCCAGGGGCTGGAAGGCAACCTCTGCCACTGTCCCCACTGGGGCTTCGTCTTGCGCGGCCAGCTGACGACGACCGATGCGAAGGGCGCGCGGGAGACCGTGAATGCGAATGACCTGTTCTACTGGCCGCCCTGGCACAACGTCAAGGTCGACGCTGACGCGGAGATCATTATGTTCAGTCCCCAGCGCGAGCACAGCCACGTCATCAACCACATGATCGAGATGGTCAAGGGCTAGCTCTTTCCCGGCACTTAGGGCCTAAGCAAATGACGCATCCAACCAAGCAGCGACTGCTCGATGTGGGTATAGCCATGCTCCTGGAGCATGGCTACCACGACCTGGGCATCCAGGCCCTGCTCGCGGCCACGGGTACTCCGAAGGGTTCCTTCTACCATCATTTCAAGGACAAGGAAGACTTCGCGCTCCAGGTCATCGACCAGTACATGCAGCACGTGCATGCGGGCCTTGACGTTTGCCTTGGAGACACGGGAGGTCCCCCGCTCGAGCGGGTGCGCCGGTTCTTCGAGCTGACACAGCAGAACTACCGGAAGGAGGGTTACATGGGCTGCCTGCTGGGCGGACTCGGACAGGAACTGTCGGGGGTGAGCGACGTATTCCGGCACAAAATCGAGGGGTGCTTTTCTGAAATCGCCAAGCGGATCGCCGTTTGCCTGAAAGAGGCTCAGAAGAAAGGCGACATCCCAGCTGATTCAGATACGCGGCAAATGGCAAGCTTGTTGGTGGACTGCTGGGAAGGCGCGGCACTTCGTAGCCGGCTGCGGGGGAATGCTGCGCCGCTGACCGCCATGCTCGACTTCTTCTTCCAATCGGCAGTCATTCGCTGAATCACAAGAATCTAATGCCGGACGAAGGACGGCGTAGACTTCGTGCGGTGGGCACCGAAGCCCCTTCTGTCGTCCCATTCGCCCTGGAAAGTGGTTTGTTAGCGGCGGCTGCGAGTGCGGCTTTGCCGCGCGAGCAGCGGGGGTCCGGGGGGACATCGCGAGCAAAGCGAGCTGGCGGTCCCCCCGGAGAGCATTGCCCTTACATCCCGACCTTGAAATCCACCGTGGCCATTTCCGTGTCCCACCACAGGGCGAGTGTGCCTCCCGCTTGGGTCATGTTCACGAACTCAATGGAGAACTGGTCGAAGGAAACGGCGGCCTTGGTGAGCTTCATCGGGGCCTTCACCGCGTCGAATTTTGGATCGTAATTGTCCGAGCCCCAGGTCGCGGTCTTGTCCTTGGGGTCGTACTTCTGAAGGTGCGGCTGGGTTGACAGGATGAGGCTCAGGCGCCTTCTTTCAGCTCTACAAAAAGGCTGTATTCACCTGCTGGAATGGTCTTCCCACCAATGACCAGGGGCACTTCGGTTTTGAATCGGGTCGTCTGGTTGGCCCCGGCTCGCCATACGGGAGAGCCTGAGCTGACCTTCTTCCCATACTCAGCGCCGCTGCCGAAAATGGTCTGCCTTCCCTTAAGGATCGGTCGGGAATAGGTGACGGTGATCCACTTGCCATCCTTATAGCGCGGCTCCGCGCCCGGTTTTTCTTCGACCCACTTCCCCGCCACCTGGGTGGCGGCTGTTCCAACGGGACTTGGCTGCACACGGGGTGCCTGAGGTGGAGCGGGGGCTGCGGCCGGGATTGTTGGAGCTGGCTGCGCTAAGACCGCGCAGGCCATCGCGAATCCACTCACCAGTACAAGAGCTGTCTTCTTCATTTGACCTCCTTGTT
>JANOLT010000309.1:0-2485 GCA_031419915.1 Holophagaceae bacterium | reverse complement strand
GGCCTCCCAGGCGAGATCGATCTCCATCTGGATTTCGGCCTTGATCTGTTCCAGATCCCCTTCATTGACATCACCAAATTCCATGAGCTTTTTCGCGAAGGTGAGCACCGGATCGCGCAGACCTTCTTCGTGGCGCTGGCTGGCGGACTTGTAGAGCCCCTCGTCATCCGACAGCGAGTGGCTGTAGGGGCGGATCACTTTGGCCCGCACCAGCGCCGGGCCTTTGCGATCTCTTGCGTAATCAATGGCCAGCTTCATCGCGTCGTAGCTCGCCAGCGGATCACAGCCATCCACATCATCCACGATAAGCAGTCCGTGAGGCTCGTAGCCCTTGAGCAGCGCCGCGATATTGCCGCCGGGATACTGGACTTCCGTCGGCACCGAAATGGCGTAGCCGTTGTCTTCCACCAGAAATACAACGGGCAGTTTCAGGTTCACGGCATTGCTGATGGCTTCCCAGAATTCCCCTTGGGAACAGGTGCCATCCCCGGTGGTGGTGAGCACCACTTCATCCGAATGAATGCCCATCTCCTTTTGCAGATTGCAGCCCTCGGCACGAATGATGGCTTCTGCGGCGCCCACGGCCTGCAGGAGCTGCGACCCCGTGGGACTGGACGTCGTGAAGATATTGAGGCTCTTTTCTCCCCAATGGCTGGGCATCTGGCGGCCCCCGCTGGAGGGATCATCGGAGCTGCCCACGCTGCCCAGGAACATCTGTTTGGCGGTGTAGCCCAGGCCATAGCTCAGGGCGCGATCGCGGTAGTAGAGAAAGAACCAGTCATGGGCCGGTCTCATGAGCATGGCCGCCGCGGCCTGAATGGCCTCGTGACCCACGCCATTGATCTGGAAGAAGACCTTGTTCTGCCGCTTACCGATGATTTCCTTGTCATCAATGCGGCGGGCCGCGTAGATGGTGCGGAAAAGTGCGATGCGCTGCTCCCGCGTGAGCGCATCCGAAGGCTGGCCAACAGGGGTGCCAGCGATCACGGGCTGGGTGCTGATGGGGCTGGCGGGACGGGTCAAGGAATCTCCGATTGGGACGACATTGGGACGATGAGAATCCCCAAACTATCATGTATGGCGCGGTTTTCCGAGGCTGAAAACCCCATGTGACATGGTAACTTCAAGGATTCGTTTGGTGCCTAATGAAAACTGTCAGCGAGATCCGAACCATCCACGACCTGCCCTTTCCGGAGCTGCTCTTCCGGGCAGCAACCGTGCATCGCGAAAATTGGGACCCGAACGACATCCAATTCTGCACCTTGGACTCCATCAAGACCGGGGCCTGCCCCGAAGACTGTGCCTACTGCCCCCAGAGCGCCCGATACAACACCGGATTGAAGGTAGAACCACTGAAAGACGTGAATTCGGTATTGGAGGGGGCCGCCCTGGCCAAAGCCAATGGATCCACCCGTTACTGCATGGGCGCGGCCTGGCGCGAAGTGAAGGACGACCGGAATTTCGATGCTGTGCTTGAAATGGTGCGTGGCGTATCCGGCATGGGCATGGAAGTCTGCGTGACCCTTGGAATGCTCAACGCACCCCAGGCCAAGCGGCTCAAAGCGGCCGGCTGCAAGGTCTACAACCACAACATCGACAGTTCCAAAGATTTCTACGAAACCATCATTTCCACGCGCAAGTTTGACGAGCGTCTGGCGACCATCGCCGCGGTGCGCGAGGCTGAGCTTGAGGTCTGCTGCGGTGGCATCGTAGGCATGGGCGAAACCATAGACCATCGGGTTCATTTCCTGCATGAGCTCACCGAGATGGATCCCGTCCCCGAAAGCATTCCCATCAACCATCTCGTGCCAGTGAAAGGCACGCCCCTGGCGGATCTCCCGCCGGTGCCACCCCTGGAATTCATCCGCATGATCGCCACGGCGCGGATCCTCTTTCCCAAAAGCCGCATCCGCCTCAGCGCTGGGCGCACGGCCATGAGCGATGAGATGCAGGCCCTGGCCTTTTTCGCGGGCGCCAACAGTCTTTTCACCGGTGACAAGCTGCTCACCACCCCCAACCCCGGTGAATCCCACGACCACAATCTGCTAGAGGCCCTGGGAATGCGGGTCGAGGGTGCGACGGTCGTATAGAAATAAACTCGCAGAGGGGCGCGGAAGAGCAGAGAACTAAAGAGATTTTTCTGCGAACCTCAGCCTCCTCCGCGATCTCTGCGAATGTTTTTAGGTTGGGAAATGACGATGCGTGAAATGGACAAGGCTTTCGATTTCAAGACCGCGCAAGAGCGCTGGTACGCGACCTGGGAGGCCGCCGGGGTTTTCACGGCCAAACCTAAAAGCGGCAAGACGCCCTTCTCCATGTCCCTGCCACCGCCCAACATCACCGGCAACCTGCACATGGGCCACGCGCTGGCCTACTCGCTGCCCGACGTGATGGCGCGGCTAAAACGGGCCCAAGGTTTCGATGTGGCCTGGGTGCCCGGTGTGGATCATGCAGGCATCGCCACGCAGATTATCGTGGAACGCCA
>JANOLT010000308.1:0-2677 GCA_031419915.1 Holophagaceae bacterium | reverse complement strand
GACGGCTTGCAGCACCGCATTCGGTTTCGATTCAGGATCCGAACCCGCGTCGCGCCAAGCCTTCTTGATGGCCGCGCCCTCTTCGATGGCATCCCACACCAGTTCCGCCATGCGCGCCTGACCGGGCCGCTCCTCCGCCCCTGGAAAGCAGGCGAAGAGTCGGCCATCGGGCGGCGCGAAAAAACGATCCATGGTGTGAGCCATGGCTCCAGTGTGGCCGAAGCTGTCCTTCAGCGAAGCCGATTGAGATCGCGGTCGTTGATGGACATCGCCACGAGCCGTTGACGGCCCTGGTCGTACAAGGGGACGTAGTTCACCTGCACCGGTCCTTCGGGGGATTCCGTCCCTTGAGGAACTTCAAACCTGAAGGTATTCCCTTTGAGATCCAGCAGGAGATAGGTCGAGCCGTTTTCTTGGATCATTCCCTTGGAGATGGCCGTAAGCGTTCGCGGGGGGGCCAGCAGTCGTGAATCGTGCGTGGCAAGCCATTCCTTGGAGACGATTCGAACCGATACCGATACCGATGCTGACGCGCCCGCAATCAAAGGGAGGGAAGCCAGAAGGAGGGGTAGAAGTGAGCGTAGACGCATGGCTATCCTCCTTAAGGAAGTGAGTTTCCGAGGCCCGTTCAGGGCAGGGTGTGGCGGGCGAACGGGAGGGCCGAAATCTAAGGCCGAGTTAGAGAAGCAGACCCCGTGCCAACTCAACGAATGCTTTCAACTATCTAATTTAAGACCAGTTGAAGAATGACTGGAGGAAGCCGATCGGTCTGATTTCCAGAAAATGGAGTCCAGATTCTACAATCCGGACAATTCAAGCCCATCAAGCTCGCTTTGTTTTCGGCCCAAGCCTTTGCATCCGCTGATAGAGAGAGCTGCGGGAGATGTCCAACCTTCGCGCGGCCTCGTCCACACGACCGCCGCAAGCGTCGAGCACCCGCTGGATGTGCTGCGCTTCCACCTCCGCCAAGGTGAGCGAGCTATCCACCTCAGAGGTTGTGCTTGGCCCCGCGGTGCCCAGCTGAAAGTCCGCGGGCTGAAGGACATGGCCTTGGCGATAAATGATGGCCCTCTCCAGGGCGTTCTTGAGTTCGCGGATATTGCCGGGCCAATCGTGTTTCTCAAGGGTCTTGGCCGTGGCCTGGGACAACTCCAGGGAACCGCACCGCCATTCCGAGGCGAACCGCGACAAAAAATAATTCGCCAAAGGCACGATATCTTCCCTGCGTTCCCTTAATGGCGGGACCAGGATCGGCAGTCCCCCGATGCGGTAGTACAGATCACTACGGAAACGCCCATCGGTCACAAGCTGTTGCAGGTTCTTGTGGGAGGCGGCGATCAGACGCGCGTCCACGGTGCGGTCTTCGGTGCCCCCCATGTGCCGGTACTGCCGTTCTTCGATGGCCTTGAGGATTTTCGGCTGCACGGCCAGGTCCATGTCGCCGATTTCATCCATGAAGATGGTGCCGCGGTGGGCGATCTCCAGGAGCCCGGGCTTGGTGACCACCGCGCCGGTGAAGGCGCCCTTTTCGTGGCCGAACAGATCGCTTTCCAGCATCTCCTTGCCCAGCCCGGCGCAGTTCAGTTCCACGAAGGCGTTGCCTTTTCGCGGTCCGTGGTTGTGGATCCAGCGCGCCAGCGCGCTCTTGCCCACACCGGTTTCACCCTGGATGAGCACCGGGCGGTCGAGCATGATCACGCGCGTGACCTGTTCCTCGAATCTTTGCACGGCTGCGCTGGTGCCGAAAAAAGGGCTGACGGCGAAGCGGATTTTCCGGTTCTCTTCGGCCAGGTTTCGCTTCCGCTGCTGCACGCGCTCGAAGATGCGGTCGAGCACCACCGCCAGGGCGGCTGGGTCCACGGGTTTGCTCAGGAATTGCTCGGCGCCGAAGCGAACCGCCTCCGCGGCCCCATGGATGAACTCCGGGTCCAGGAGAAGCAGGATGGGCACTTCGTTATCCATATCCCGAAGGCGACGGATGAACTCCAATGCCCCGCCATCGCCAAGATTCCGGTCCAAGAGCACCACGTCCGGGCGGTCCAGCGCGAAGGCGTGTTCCGCCGCCACCAGGCTATCCACTTGAATGGCTTCGTATCCCTCAGCCCGGACCAAGCGCGTGTGCAAATCATTCTGCCCGCTTTCGACGACCAGGATTTTCCCCATAGCCATGCTGTTTCCCGCTGCTCGTGATTTAAAACCCAGTCTAAGCCGTCGTTCAAAAATAGACTAGGCTGTTGCGGCAAAACAGCTTCGTCCTGGAAGAGGGCGTATCAAAATCCACAATAAAGTGCAGGCGATTTTGCAGCGGCTTATTTTTGAACGACGGCTTAGATATCAGCGACTCGGAACGGTTCAGCCGCTCCTTCGCTGAAAGGTCCGGAACCGTGGGAAAGCCGCGTTTGGCCGTCATTCATAAGCACAACTTTGGCAAAGTCATCAGGGTCCCACCCGAACAAGGAAAGCAGCTCCGCACCCCCCTTGTGAACCAGCACGATGGACTCCCATGCCGCAGGCGGCACGTGGGCTTTCATGGCTATGGCCGTGCCTGCCATCGCTTCGACCGGGCAATCCTTTGGTGTGGTGGGTACGCTGAGGAAATCAATGCCTTGCCCTGTGAAGAATCTCTTCCACGCCCCTACATCATGGCGCGCCTCGTGATCGAATCCGATAATTAGAG
>JANOLT010000307.1:0-9417 GCA_031419915.1 Holophagaceae bacterium | reverse complement strand
GCCCCTTGGCCGGGTCAGTTTGAGCAGATAGATGGAACCGTTCTCCGCAGCTGTGAGTTCCATGGCGATGGCCTCGCCGGAAGCGGGTATCAATTGTCCTGCAAGACGGAACATCCGCTTCCCCTTCTGCTTAGCCGTTGGGGTTGAAAGGATCAATTTCACCGGATGAAATCGGTAGGAGGTCTCGCCGATTTCCACCTTGTTCTCACGCGGCTCAATGGATTGGAGAGCAAGGGATGCAAGGGCCGGAATCACCAACAGGGTTGCACGAATTGAATTCATACCGCCTCCTTCGATATTCCAGTTTATTCTGCAGGATTGCATAAAGGAGTGATCATGAGCCGTGTGCTGATGCAGACCGCCAAGGGCGACATCAACATTGAACTATTCGACAAGGATGCGCCGGGCACCGTGGCGAATTTCAAGAAGCTCATCAGCGCTGGCTTCTATGATGGACTGGCCTTTCACCGCGTCATTCCAAATTTCGTGATCCAAGGTGGCTGCCCGAATACCCGCGAAGGCGTTGGTGGCACACCTGGAACCGGCGGCCCTGGCTACAAGATCAAATGCGAGACCGCTGGCAATTCCAACAAGCACGTGCTGGGCGCCCTCTCCATGGCTCACGCCGGCAAGGACACCGGCGGCAGTCAATTCTTTATCGTCAACGGAGGCAATCCCAGCCATCTCGATGGTGTGCATACGGTATTCGGCAAGGCCATCGGAGCCGCTGACATCGCCGTGGTGCAGGCCATCCGTGCCGATGACCGCATCATCAAGGTGACGGTGGTCGAGGAGTGAGCTATGAGCCAAGAGCGGTGCGCTTCGAGCGCGCTAGATGATGCGGCCTTTGACCGCAACCCTATTGAACCTCATGGCCCATACTCATAGCTCTTCGTGCCTCGCGGTAGCCTCAGCTAGACTGAAGGCTCGGGAGTCATTCAGTGCCCAAGCCCTTCTACATCACAACGCCCATCTACTACGTCAACGACCGGCCCCACATCGGGCACACCTACACTACGGTGTTGGCGGATGTCATCGCCCGGTTCCACCGGATGATGGGTGAAAAGGTGGACTTCCTCACGGGCACCGACGAGCACGGTCAGAAAGTGGAAAAGGCCGCTGCAGCGCGGGGCATCACGCCCAAGGCCTTGGCTGACGAGGTGGTGGCCAACTACACCGAACTGTGGAAGCGGATGGACATCACCCATTTCCGTTTCATCCGCACCACGGATGGAGATCACCGCAAGGTCGTGCAGGCACGCTTTCAGCAATTGCTCGATAGCGGCGACATCTACAAGTCCACCTACAAAGGGCTTTATTCCGTCAGTGACGAAGCCTTCGTCACGGAAATGCAAGCCAAGGAACTGCAAGCTCAGGGGCTCGCGCATCAATTGGTGGAGCTGGAAGAAGAGACCTACAACTTTCGCTTATCGAAGTATGAGAAGCCGTTGCTGGAGTACTTCACGGCTCATCCCGAATTCGTGCAGCCGGACTTCCGCTTCAACGAAGTGAAACGCTTTGTGGAAGGCGGGCTGCAGGACCTCAGCATCAGCCGCACCAGCATCCAGTGGGGCATCCCTGTTCCTGGCGATGAGAAACACGTGATCTATGTGTGGTTCGACGCGCTGCTGAACTACCTGACCGGTGCGCCTGAAGGTGCATGGCCACCGGATCTACAGATTGTCGGCAAAGATATTCTACGCTTCCATGCGGTCTATTGGCCGGCCTTCCTCCTGGCTATGGGGCTCGAACTGCCGAAGACGATTCTCGCCCACGGTTGGTGGCTCATGGGCGACGATAAAATGAGCAAAAGCAAGGGCAACGTGGTCCGGCCCGACACCCTGCTGAAATTTGGCAATGACGCCCTGCGTTTCTATTTCATGCGAGACATGCAGATCGGCCACGACCGCGGTTTTTCGTTCGAGGGATTCATGGACCGACTGAATGCTGATTTGGCCAACGGCCTAGGGAATCTGGCATCGCGCAGCATCACGATGATTCATAAATATCGTGGTGGCTTGGTGCCGGCTTTTGAAGCCCAAGACGACCTGGACCGCGAGATGGACACCCAAGGCAAGGATCTCGTCGCGCAATTCATTTCAAAGGCCAAAGCAGACGATTTCCATGGCGCCATCGATGGTCTCTGGGTCCACTTGCGCGTGCTCGATGGGTACATCGTGAAAGCCGAACCCTGGAAGCTGGCGAAAGATGAGGCCAACAAAGCCAAGCTGGATGCGGTACTGGCGCAGCTCTATCGCTCCCTTCGAGTCACCGCGGTACTCATCGCCCCTGTGATGCCAGAGATGTCCCAAACACTTTGGGGGAATCTAGGGATGACGGGAAAAGCCTCGGACCAGTCCTTGACTGATTTCGTTTACGATGCGCCCGCGGCATCGAGCGTGGGTGACCCCAAACCTCTTTTCAACCGCATTGACAAGGAATCCGAAATGAAAGCGATTGAAGAAGCCTCCGCGCCGATGTCCGCCGTTGCTGGGTCCACAGACGCCGCTGCGCCCCTGGATGTGCCGGAACTGCGACCCGTCATTGACTACGACACCTTCGCCCAGACGGACCTTCGCGTGGGCCAGATTCTAACTGCCGAAGCCGTTCCGAAGAGCAAAAAGCTCATCAAGATGACCGTGGACCTTGGCTTCGAGCAGCGCACGATTTTGGGCGGCATCGCCACGGGGTACACGCCGGAAGAACTTATCGGCAGGAAGGTTGTGGTGGTCGCGAACCTCGCCCCTCGCGCGCTCATGGGCATCGAGAGTCACGGCATGCTGCTGGCCGCCAGCGACAACGCCAGCAAGCCCTACCTCATTGCCCCGCCGGAGGATGCGAAACCGGGATTCATCGTCAAATAAGATTCGGATGGTTGTGTATCAAAAGCCAAACCGCTAAAAACGCGAAGGAGCGCGAAAAATGGATTCGAACACAGTTCATTTCGCGTGCTTTCGCGTTTTTAGCGGTTCCTCGTTTTTGATAGCGCACTGATCCAAGGCGCGCCATGAAGCTCCCGGTCTGGTCCTTCGAGCTGCTTCAGGACACCAACGCGCCCTTCGAGCGTGTGGTAGAGCGGTTGATGGATGGTGAGCACTATGGCGCATGGCACCCGCGCTACCAGCGCGTATCTCCGCGACTGGTCGTGAACGAAGGGGACTGGGTCGAGATTGAGCATCGGGATAAGCCCGTCATCGGCGTAGAGGAATCGTCACGCTACGTCGTAAGGCGGCAGGGCGAGCGGCTGATTCTGCTTCACACAGGGAAATTCAAAGGTTTCCCAGTGCTATTTTTGATGGCCTACTGGCGTATCAAGTCCGCGAATCTGTGGGAACGATTCGTCGAGTCCCTTTGAACCACGAAGACGCAAAGACACAAAGACACAAAGTTTATAAAAACCTTTGTGTCTTTGTGTCTTTGTGGTGATCTTTAAATTCTTTGCTTTGTGGTGACCCATGAAATTCATCAGCTGGAATGTCAACGGCTTCCGCAGCGTGCTTAAAAAAGGTTTCATGGAGTGGCTGGAGGAGGCCGATCCAGATGTTCTGAGTCTTCAGGAGATCCGCTGCGAGTGGGAAGAGATCGACCTTGAAGTGCGGAAGCAGCTTGAGGCGGGCTTCGATGTGTGCTGGTTCCCATCAACGGCAAAGAAGGGCTACGCAGGCTCCGCTACCTTGACGCGAAAGGGTTCGGGGTGGAGCCATACGAAAGGGCTCGGCCTGCCAGAAGTGGACGCCGAAGGGCGCATCATCGTTAGCACTTTGGCCGATTTGACCTTCATTGCCGGCTATTTCCCCAACGCTTCGGCGGGGCTCGTTCGCCTGCCTTTCAAGCAGAAATTCGCCGCGGATCTGGCGGGCATCTTGAAATCCCGGCATCAGAAGGGTGAAAAATTAATCCTTACTGGCGATATGAATGTGGCGCCTGAAGAGATTGATCTGGCGCGACCAAAGGACAACGTGAAGAATCCAGGCTTCACCCCCGAAGAGCGCGAAGGGTTTCAGGGGTACCTCAAGGCGGACATGGTGGACGTGCTCCGCCAGCGGAACCCTGGCGTGCCTGGTCTCTACACCTGGTGGACCGCCCGAGGGGGGGCGCGAGCCAAGAATGTCGGATGGCGGATTGATCTCTTTCTCGTGAGCGTTCCGCTCATGCCGCGCGTGAAGGACACGGTCATTCACGTGAATGTGATGGGTAGCGATCACTGTCCCATCAGCCTGGAATTGAAGGACTGACAGGGTGACGGCTACTGCCTAGAGCCCACAGCCCAGAGCCTACAGCGCCTTGATGAACTCCCTGCAGTCACCCGCGTGCTTGCCTGCGGGCGCCAATTCCAGGCACTTCTTGAAGGCTTCCTTCGCGGCTTTCAGGTTGTTGTTGTTGGTCTCAATGAGGCCGAGAATGTAATAGGAATCCGCGAATTTCGGATCAATCGCGATGGCCTTCAGGATGAATTCCTTGGCTACCTTGAATTTGTTGGCGTTATAGGCGGCAACACCTTCGTTGTAAGCATTTTCGGGGCGCGGGCCCACGACTGCGTCAATGGCAGCCTGGTACTTGGTCATGGCTTCGTTATCGTCCTTTTCTTTGGCGATGCTGAGCAGGGCCTCTATTACGCGTATGTCCTTGTTGTTCAGTTCGTAGGCTTTTTCCAGCAAGGGCTTGGCTTGATCCAATTTGGCGATAACTTTTTCATCCTTGCCCACTTCATAGAGCACCACGCCGTAGACGCGGGAAACGGTCTTGAGTTTCTCTTGGATTTCACCTTTCACGACATCGTCTTTGGTCTTCAGAAGGGATTCATTCAAGGATGTGTAAGCCTTTTCAAACAAGGGTTCAGATTTCTTCCACTCCTTGGCGTTGTAGAGGCCGGTGGCTTCATTGAAAGCGGTATAGCCCGCGTCCTCAAGCATGGCGGCAGGATCCACCGGGGCGGCGGTAGTCGAGGTTGGGGCAGCGGCTCTTGCTTCTTCGGGGGTGAGAAGGGTGAAGTCCCTCTTCATCAATTCGCCCAGAGGAATCTTGAGTTGATCCTTGAGATCCACGAACCCTGTCGCTTGGACCAGCACGTCAAACACCACGGGACTCAGGCCCACTTGGATGAACTTGCCCTTGGCGTCGGCCTTCAGTTCTTTGACGTAGGTGATGTCCGTCCGTTTGAGAGTCACGACGGCGTTGGGGATGGGCTGGCCGCCTTTGGTGAGAACTTTGCCGGTAATGCCACCGGTCGTATCGGCGGCCAGGGTCAGGCAAATGGCCGAGGTCAGGAACAAGGGAAAAACGCTACGCATGGGATCCTCCCGAATCTATGAAGTACATGCTCCCATTGTGGCAAGGGTGCGGACAAGTGATGGTTGGCACAAAGATATAGGCCGTTGCGACAAAACAACTTGGTCATTGCGTAACGGCCCCTAATGTCTCATGCCAATTCGGCTTTGAGCAGCAGGGTATGGTAGGCTTTTGGAAAATCCCGGGGTCCTAAATGAAGGCATCGGTTCCTGAACCTTCCTTTTCCAGATTGGTTCATCATGTGTTGAGTTGCATGCTGATGTCGGCGTCATTGTGGGCGGCGCCTCTGCCCGCGCCTGCGGTAGTTGCAGGTACGCCTGGTCCAGCCACGCAGACGCTTCCAGCTCCGGAACTTATTCCTGCCATCGCTCTCAGCCATCGGGCCAAGCGGCTTCAAAAGGCATTCGAGAGTGGCGATCCCCAGGCCATTCAGATGGCGGTGCAGGAAGTGGAGCTGTTGAGGCGCGGTTACGCCACCATTGACGTGATGCCCTTGGTGGACGCGATGGCGCTCTGGGCCCGGGAATTGGGCAAGAAAGGCAATCCAGACCTGGGGTTGCAGGTGATCCAGACCGTGGAGCGATGGGCTCCTGGCCATCCGTCGCTTCTAGGAACCCGAATCACCCTCATGAGACAGCAGGGCATCCGTGGTTATATCTGGAGCCTGCCTGATGTCATCATGCTCAACCACTTCCGGATGACACACCCCACCAGTCGCTGGCTTTGGATCGTCCACCACACGGGCTGGTTGAGGGTCATGGCAGCCATGCTGCTTTGGAGCTGGACACTCTGCCTTACGATGCGCTATCGCCGGGTCTTCCGTCACCTTTG
Organism: Holophagaceae bacterium; assembly: GCA_031419915.1. Classification (GTDB taxonomy): domain Bacteria; phylum Acidobacteriota; class Holophagae; order Holophagales; family Holophagaceae; genus JANXPB01. The sequence continues at coordinate 3,297 of JANOLT010000307.1, read as the reverse complement.
GGAGGAAGGACATCTCCGCCGCAGCATCAGCCCCCTTGTCTTGGCCCTGCTCGGCGGATTGGTCATCACGCTACCCGTGCTGGCGGGCCTGGATCCAGGCGTTATGGCCATGTTGTGGCTTTGGCTGCTCGCACCCTTTTTGAACACCAAGGAAGTCAAAGCGGTTGTTTTTCTTCTAGTGCTCCAGTTGGTGCATCCGGTTCTGGCTATTTTTGGGCCTCAGGCCTCCCATGAGCCGCCCCCCAGTATCGTGGCGCTCCAGTTGCAACCTCAGGTGCGCGTGGCGGATGCCCAGGTCCTGAGATTCCTTCCGGAGCAGGATCGCGAGTTCCTTAAAGGCTGGCAGCAGCTTCAGAGGCAGGACTGGGTCGCCGCTGAGACGACCTTCCGCGGGCTGTTGGCTAATCATCCCGACCAGGCCGAGGTGCTCAATAATCTTGGCGTCGCCCTTTACCAACAGAACAAGCACGAAGATGCCTCCAAGGAATTCGACAATGCCTTCAAGGTCAATCCCAAGAGCATCGAAATCCTGGTGAATCAAAGCGTCATCGCTTTCGAACATCTGGACACGGTCCTGGGCATCGGGAAGCAGGACGAGGCCAGGCAGTTGGATGCGGTGGCTCACGAGCGGCTGGAAGCGGTGAACCAGTCCAGGAAAGATCAACGGACCTTTGCGTCCCCCTTGCCGGACACGCAGGTGCGCGTCAGGGCATTGATGGACGCCTACGACTCGCCTACTCCGAGGGAATGGACAGAGCACATCAAGGACAAGGGCATTGCTCTCAATTTCATTCTGCCCATCATCGCCGTGGCGCTATTCCTGTTGAGGCTCCGGCAGAGCATCCAACAGGCTCACGCGAGCCAGTGCACCCGCTGCGGAGAGCCATTCAGGACCACCGACAGCGAGGATTTGCAGGTATGTTCCAAGTGCCATCACCTGTTCACCTTGAAAGACGGCCTCCATGCCGAAAGCCGGAAACGCAAACTGGATGAGGTCGCCCAGTTCCAGACCTCGCAGCGGCGCATCCACAAGTTTTTGATCGTGCTCTTGCCGGGGGCCGACCAGGCTTTCATTGGTGAAACCCACGAAGGATTTCTTGAGCTGCTTTTCTTCTGCTTCGCCTTCGGTCTTACCTTCACTACGTACCTGACGGTGCGCTACCCCGGCGAGGTTCTGCCGGACCCGGTAAGCACATGGCTCCCGGTGGGCGCCGTGCTGCTGGTTATCCTGTTCCTGCGTTCCTGGATCAAGCTCCTTCCCCGAAAATCTTAGGGGCCGTTATAGAATGGCCAGTGCTTTCCTGGTCATTCTGTTACAGCCCCTTATGCCGTTCCCGCCATCGCGGCGAAATGGTAATTTTTCACAAACGGCTTAGGGGCTTTCGCTGAAAGGTTTTCACCATGGCACTCGAAGGCTCGCTAAGGGATTTTGATCTTTTCTCCCTCTTCAACATGATCAAGATCCAGGGCAAGGGCGGCACCTTGGTGCTCTCCCGTGGCCAGGAATTCGTGAAAGTGTTCTTCGATCAGGGCGAAATCGTGGGATGTGATTCAAACCAGGTCCGCCTGGAGGACCGCGTGGGCACCCTGCTCGTGCGGTTGGGAAGGCTCAGTGGTGAAGAGCTCATGCAGATCGTCCAGCGTCAGCGCCAAACCCTGAAGCTCATGGGCGCGCTACTGCTAGAGAGTGGCAAGGTCACCGCCCAGGATTTACAAGACGCGCTTTTCAATCAAGCCATGGCCATCGTCTATCGCACCTTCCAGTGGAAGGAGGGCGATTATCGTTTCGATTCCATGCTGCCACTGGATCTGGACCGCGAGCATTTCCCTCCGATCCCCGTGGACACGGTGCTCATGGAAGCTGCCCGCATCCAGGACGAATGGCCCGAGGTCCAAAAGCGTCTGCCGGACCTCGTTACGCCTCTGGCGAAGACAGCAAAAGGAACCGCGCTACAGCTGGACATTGATCGTGAGCTCTCTACAATCTTGGACGGCCAGGGTGGGGGTAACACCCATGGAAGTTCAGGCCTGACCCACGAACAAGAGACCGTGCTCACCTATTTCGAGCAGGCCCAAAGCGTGCAGGACGCTCTCTTGGTGAGCCGCTACGAGGAGCTGGACACCTGCAAAACCATCGCGGACCTCCTTGAACAAGGCCTGCTGGAGCCAATTAGTGCCGATGTGACCCGGCCTTCCCGACCATGGACCGCTGATGATGCTCCCGAGCCGGGGAAGTCCGAGGAGTCTATAGGTCCTTCCAAGGTCTTCTGGCCATGGGTGGCGGCGCTCATTCTCTTCCCGCTGCTCACCTATGTGCCCAAGGATCGCAGCTCCATGAATCAGGGACTCGCCAGCCTGCAACCCGCGGATCTTCGGGATACACCGGATGTGGTCACGCGCATTCGCCAGGCCTGGGCTCTGCGCATGGCATCCCCTGCCGACGGCGGTATTTCTCTCGCCAACTCGTTGGGCCGTCCTTTGCAAGACGCCACCAATCCCGTGGCGGACCTGACCCAATATCCCGATCCACTCTTCTCGCCTTACCCCAAAGCTTTGCCAGCCGCGACAGAAGTTCCATCAACTGTTGAATCCAGACCTGAGCCCGCCAAGCCGGCTAATCCAACGAATGACATGGGCAAATAGCTAGATGTATGTCCACCAGCGCAACGGCTCCATCGAGATCATCTGCGGACCCATGTTCAGCGGTAAATCCGAGGAGTTGATCCGCCGCGTGAAACGGGCCCTTATCGCAAAGCAGAAAGTGCAGGTCTTCAAACCGGCCATGGATGACCGCTACGACGTGTTCGCCGTGGCCAGCCACAGTCAGCAGAAATTGGATGCTATTCCCATCCGGCACTCTCGTGAGATCCGCGACCTGCTGGATCCAACTGTCCAAGTAGTTGCCTTGGACGAAGCCCAGATCCTGGATGAGGGTGCCGTGGATCTGGCCGAAGAGCTTGCGGATCGTGGAGTGCGGGTCATCATCGCGGGCCTTGACCAGGATTTCGCGGCCGAGCCTTTCGGGATCATGCCGATCTTTCTCGCCAAGGCTGAATACATCTCCAAGCTCCAGGCCATCTGTATGGTCTGCGGGGCCGTGGCCAGCCGGAGCCAGCGCACCATCCGCAGCGGAGGGCAAGTGCTCGTGGGCGCCGCCGAAGCCTACGAGCCCCGCTGCCGTCACTGCCACGAAAAACCCGCTTCGGCATCGAAAGCCCTGATCCAGGATCCGAGTGAAGCCGAAATGCCCTTCCCGCCAAATCTGGCAGAGGGGTGAAGAAGGCTATGAGCCATGAG
>JANOLT010000306.1:0-2543 GCA_031419915.1 Holophagaceae bacterium | reverse complement strand
TGTCGTCGTCGAAGGCTTCCACGAACATTCCAGCGTCGTAGGTGGGGCGCCGGTAGCAGGTGTCGTGGACCCTTCGTCCATAGAATTCCTTGGGACGGCCTTGGGCGTCCAGTTCCGGAATCCTTCCGAAGATCAGGATGTGGGTGACCACCGCCACCATCACATCCGCGATGGGCGGGCAGCCTGGCACATTGATGACTGGATTGCTGATGAGTTTGTGGATGGGCGTGGCGCCGGTGGGGTTTGGCTTGGCGGCTTGCACACAGCCATAGGATGCGCAGTTGCCCCAGGCGATGACCGCCGCGGCGCCCTTGGCGGCTTCCTGCAAGATGTCCTCTGCCGTGCGGCCCCCGATGGTGCAATAAATCCCATCGGCGCCGGTGGGCACCGATCCTTCCACCAACAGGATGTATTTCCCAGCGTGGGCCTTCATGGTGTCCTGCTTGCACTTTTCCGCTGCATGACCCGAGGCGGCCTGAAGGGTCTCCGTGTAATCGAGGGAAAGGGCGTCCAGCAGCACGTCGGCCACGATCGGATGCGAGGCGCGGATGAAGGATTCGCTGCAGCAGGTGCATTCCTGAAAGTGCAGCCAAATCACGGGTGGACGCTGCTTCTTTTCGAAAGCATCGATCACGGCGGCTGCGGCGGGGCCGCTCAAACCGGCCGCGGTGGCGGCGAACGTGCAGAACTGCACGAATTCGCGGCGCGAATAGCCTTTCTCCTGCATGACCTGCCAGATGGAACCTTTGGAATCGACCATGGGCCATTCTCCTTTCAAGCTGGAACTGAGATTCATTCTCTACAACTACAACAATCAAATGATTAATTTATGTGAACCATAAGAACTAGTAGATGGCGCATAAAATGTTCCTTCTAACCAAGAAATCCGATGTCAATACTTAATTTAGTGACGACAATATACTCCCCAGGACGTTCACGAAGATGTGACTTAGATCACATCCTCAAAAAAGAATTGGGGGGAGTGACAACACACAGGAATGAACACTAGTCTTTGATCTGGTTCATGGATCCAAGGGGAATATGAGAATCAATTTCTTCTTGCATTCAAAATTCCACGCATTAAACCGGGATTGAGTCTTTATCTGCTTGCAGGGAGAAACCATGGAGGATCGGCTTTCGGCGCTGGAGCAGCAACTCCTGGACTTGCAGCAGAAGCTGGAGAAGCTGGAAAAGCGCATGGACGCCGGCACACCGGCGGCCGAGCAGATCGAGACCCAACGGGCGCTGCGTCCGCGGGCAGTTGTTGAACCTGGCGCGAAGGGAGGGAGGACCCTCCCCGAAGCGCCCACCACACCGAGCACCGCGCCGAAGCAGACTCCTAGCGAAGATGAAGAATTGGCAGCACTCGCATTCAACTTCACAACCTTCATCACCCTTTCAGGAAGAAGCCTGATCATCCTGGGGGGCGCGTATCTGATCCGGGCTTTGACCGAAAGCGAAACCCTGCCAGCACCGGCTGGAGTAGCGCTGGGACTGGCTTACGCGGTGTTGTGGATCCTTGCCGCGGGACGGGCCGCAGGGAGGGGCTTTAAGGGCGATGCGACCTTCCATGCTCTGGTCGCGACCGCCATTGCCTTTCCACTTATTTTTGAAGCCACGGTCCGTTTCAAATTTCTTGGCCATCAATCCAGCGCCATCGCTCTAGCTTTTTTAACCGCCCTGGCGCTCGCGATCGCGTGGCGGTTCAGCCATCAGATCATGGCCTGGATCATCACCATGGCCGCGCTGATGACCGCGGTGGTTCTCATCGTGAATACCGGCGTGGTGCTCCCGTTCGGGGCCTTCCTGCTGATGCTCGGACTTTCCACCTTGTGGCTGGGATACGACCGGAAGTGGACCCTGCTGCGCTGGCCCGTGGCCTTGGTGGTGAACTTTGTCGCGCTTGGTCTCGTGCTGCGGGCCATTGGGCCAGAGCGGCCAGATCCACCCGCCGTGGTCATAGGGCTGCTCATGGCCCTGGTGGGTAGCTACATCGCGAGTTTCGCTGTGCGAACCCTTATTCGCGGTCGCGATATTGTGCCTTTCGAAATCATCAAAACCGCCGCTAGCCTTCTTCTGGGGCTAGGTGGATCGGTGGTCGTGGTGCGGGCTACCCATGCCGCAGTTGAACCGCTCGGTGTGATCAGTCTGGCGCTAGGCGTGGGGTCCTATGCGGTGGCCTACGCATTCATAAGCCGAACGCATGGGAAGAGCGTGAACTTCTATTTCTACACAGCCCTGGCACTGGTATTCGCGCTGGCAGGTCTTCGCCTCTTGCTTGGAGACACGCTTCTCATTCTTTCCTTCTGTGCGCTTGCTGTCATCGTCACGCTGTTAGGGCGACGATTCAATCACCCGGCATTGCTACTTCATGGATTCACTTACCTGTTGGGAGCCGCTTGGGTTTCCGGCCTGCTAATGGATGCGGGATCGTCCATTCTGGGTGATGCGGCGGCCCATGTCCGGAAGTCCGGGTGGATTGGATGGTTGGTAGTGTTGGCCTCCGTCGGATGTGCGCTCACCTTGAATCGCAAGCGGGAATC
>JANOLT010000305.1:0-7415 GCA_031419915.1 Holophagaceae bacterium | reverse complement strand
GATCCACGCCTGCCGTTCGGAAGGCTAGCTCGGCTTGAGGAAGTCCGTAACTGAAGAGTGCCAGAACCTGGAGCACAACTGCATCTTCGCGCTGAAGAGCTTCCACGCAATGCAGGCTTGAGCCACCGGTGGAGATGAGATCTTCGATGAGCACCACGCGATGACCATCGGCGTTGGGACCCTCCACCTGACGGCCCATGCCGTGTTTCTTGGGCTCTGGCCGAACATAGGCCATGGGCAGATTCAGGCGATCCGCAACGAGGGCTGCCCAAGGGATTCCGGCGGTGCTGGTGCCAGCGATCAGCGTTGGTGTAGCTTCGGCAGCCCTCACTGCCAGGGCATCGGCGATGGCACCGCGCAACCCCGGATGCCCAAGCAGTTGGCGGTTATCGCAATAGATCGGCGACTTCAATCCGCTGGCCCAGGTGAATGGCGACTTTGGCGAAAGGCGCACGGCGCCAGCATCCAGAAGGGCCTTGGCAACGTTCAATTCGCTCACGGAAGGTCCAGTTCGGCCACGGGTTGTTTGCTCATGTAGCGTTCGGCGCCATCCGGAAAAAGCGTTACGATACGGCTCCCACTGGGGAGTTCCAGCGCGATCTTGCGCGCGGCCCAGGCATTGGCGCCAGCGCTTGGGCCCACCAGGCAGCCTTCCTTTGCGATGAGCTCGCGGGCAGTCGCAAGGCTGTCCGCATCGGCCACATCCACGATTTGATCTGCGAGTTTAAGATCCAGGCTCCCTGGGATGAATCCATTGCCGATGCCTTCCACAACCCAGTCTGCCAAGGGTGCGCCACAGAAAATGGAGCCGACGGGCTGCACACAAACAGCGAAGATCTTGGGATTCAATTCTTTCAGCCGCCTCACGGTGCCCGTGAACGTGCCACCACTGCCGGCGCCGATGACCACGGCATCCACGCGGCCTTCCAGCTGTTCCCAGATTTCTTCCGCTGTCGTGTGGTAGTGCGTGTCGGGGTTGCTTGGATTCTCGAACTGCTGAGGCACGTAGGCATTGGGAATGGTCGCGGCGAGTTCAGCGCACTTGGCGATGGCGCCCTTCATTCCCAGTTCTTTTGGAATGAGCACCAGCTCCGCGCCCAGGGCCTTCATGAGCAGCATCTTTTCGCGGCTGTACTTCGTGGGCACGCATAGGATGCAGTGGTAACCCATGGCTTTCGCAGCGATGGCCAGACCCACGCCTGTATTGCCCGCGGTGGGTTCGATGATGGTGGAGATGCCCGGCTTGATCAGGCCAGCTTTCTCGGCGGCCACGATCATGCCCACGCCAATGCGGTCTTTCACGCTGCCGCCAGGATTCAAATATTCGAGCTTGGCGAAAATGTCCCGCTCGGGGCAGAAGCGCGTCAGACGCAGCATGGGCGTGTGGCCCACTAAATCAAGAATGGAATCAACCACAGGTGTCAATTGGCGGATCGCAGTATGGGGCATGATTTCTCCGAACTCTTAATTCTAGAACCTAACTCTGAACGAGGCGAGGCCTCGTTAATGATCAATGGCAATGGTAGCGATTCGGGTCATTTCCGCTTGGCTTCGATCATGGCATTGAGCCTTGCATCGCCCTCATCGCCGACCTTGGTCATCAGCGCTTGGGCCTCGGCCAGGATGGAAGCACAGCGAGCCCGCATCTCATCCACGAAGGCGGCATCCTTGATGTCCTTCAGGTTGATCATCACATTCCAGAGCCCGCCACGAACGCCGGTGAATGCGGCGGCACAGCCCACCAATGCGTCGGTCAGCGAATTTGGATTGCCCGCCTTGGCCACGCGATCCGCGAGTTTCATGGCCTCCAGGCTCAGCTCGGCGGTGCTTAAAGGTACGGCTACGGCCTCTTTCAAACCGGCCTGCATGGCCGCGCTGCGGGTTTTCTTTTCAGCCTCCGTGCTCTTTGGCAGACGCAGTGCTTCCATGTAGCCGTTGAAGGCATTGGTGTCCTCATCCACGGCCAGGATCAGGGCATCCTTCACGCTTTGAGCGTCCTTGGCGATGGCGAGCAGTTCGCGCTCGATGACCCTGGTGCCAGCTTTGCCCTGGGTGAGATTGGCCACCATGGAAGCCAGCGCGGCGCCCAGAGATCCGGCGAATGCCGCGATGGAACCGCCACCCGGGGCAGGCGTGTCGCGGCTCACTTCCTCGGTAAAAGCGGCGGCGGACATGGCCATCAGGCCTTTGTCAAACCGCTTGGGCAGACCGATCACCTTTTTCTCGATTTCAAAATGCGAAACATCCGAAAGCCCCATGGAAAAGATGGCCATTTTCAAAACATCACCGATCGGCACGAAGGGCGATTTACCCATGGCGCTCAAGTAATGCTGCCCCGCCTGGTAAAGGGCACGAAAGGGCACCAGGCCTACGATTTCGCTGCCGGTGACTACGAGACCGCGATCCAAAGCCAGTTGGCGCGTGGCGTCCAGGACTGAATGGGGCGGCGTGGCGTGGTAGTCGGTCAGGTTGATGGAAAGCTGGGCGCGACCGTATTCCGGGACCACCCATCCGATGGCTTTGCACTCGGTGAAGTGGCCAGCCCGGTAGGCTTTCTGGCCGATGAGCGCCTCGACGCTTCCATTCGTGATGGTATCAATGTCATTGAGCATGAGCAGGTGGCACAGGTCGTAACTGTGCATGCCCTGGCAGTGGGCCTTCAGGGCTTCGAAATCCGGCGCGTCGTGATCGCAATTGCCGCAGGGGAAACGATCTTTCTGGTAGAACAGGATCTCGCCGCTGGAATAGTAGGCGGTGGTCTGATTCCGGCGCGCCACGCGGCCCTTTTCACGCAACTCGAACGCCAGGTCGGTCGCGTGATCCTTGACATGGCTGTTGAGTGTGATGTTGAACGCGATCAGGAATTCCCGTGCGCCGATGATCGTGGCGCCCGTCTTCGCGTTGAATTCAGTCGGCCCGTAATCCGGCACCCAGGCTGGATCCTTGAGCTTTTGAGCCAACCCTTCGTATTCACCTTTTCGGACCACCGCCAGGTTCCTGCGCGCTTCTGTTTTTGCGGCGGATTCGTAAAGGTAAACGGGAATAGCCAGCTCGCGGCCTACACGATCTCCGAGCCGCCTCGCCAGTTCCGCGCAATCGTCGAGTGTAAGGCCCGACACGGGCACGAAGGGGCATACATCCGTAGCGCCCATGCGGGGGTGGGCGCCGTGGTGGGTGCTCATGTCGATGATTTGTGATGCGGTCTTGATGGCCCGAAAAGCGGCTTCAAGGGCCGCCTCGGGGTCGCCCACAAACGTCACGACGGTGCGATTCGTGGCCGCACCAGGATCCACATCCATGAGCTTTACACCCGCGACAGACTCAATGGCATCGGTGATCTGCCTTATCTTTGCCAAGTCCCGGCCTTCGGAAAAATTGGGGACACATTCAACAATTTTTTCAATACCCTGCATAAATTCTCCTGTCTGTTCCAATCTTGTTGGCTGGTGGTTCAACTCTTGACCACGATATTTACCAGCTTGCCATTGGGTGGCAGGACAACCTTGACGATTTCCTTGCCGTCGAGGTGTGGCCTTACTTCGGCGCAAGCCAAGGCCGCCTGTTGGCGATCTTCTTCGGTGGCGCTGGCGGGCAGCGTGACGCGACCGCGGACTTTGCCATTCACTTGGACCACTACCAGGACTTCATCCGCCTGCATCCACTCATTCGCAGCTTCGGGCCACGCGGCTTGCATCACGAATCCTGAGCCTCCAAGTTGCTCGAACAATTGCTCCGCGAGATGGGGCGCCACGGGCGAAAGCATGCGGACGAAAGCATCCAGCGCGTGCTGCATCACCGGGCCACGGTGCGGCGAATCCAAGGGCAGATCTCCCATGGCATTGATCAATTCCATCAGGCCTGACACCACCGTGTTGAATTGGTAGCGCACAGATAGATCTTCGGTGATGCGGTGGATGGTCAGATGCAATTTACGCAGCAGATCATTTTCTTCACGGGTGAGGTGATCCTTGGTGGGCAAGGGCTCTGCATTGACTTTGTGATCGTCCACCATGCGCGCCACGCGTTTGAGGAACCGCGTGGAGCCTTCGATGCCATCGAATCCAGTCCAATCCAATTCCTTTTCGATGGGCGCGGCAAAGATCATGAAGAGACGCAGCGCATCGGCGCCGTAGCGCGCCAGCACACCGTCCGGGTCTACCACGTTGCCTCTGGACTTGGACATCTTGAAGCCATCTTTAAGCACCATTCCCTGGCAGATGAGTTTCTGGAAAGGCTCATCACAACTCACCATGCCGAGGTCCCGCAGCACCTTGTGGAAATACCGCGCGTAGATCAGGTGCATGGTCGCGTGCTCGATACCGCCGATGTAGAGATTCACGGGCATCCAGGCGTCTGCGGCGGCCTTGTCGAAGGGCAGGGCGCCGTTCTTCGGGTCCAGATAGCGCAGGAAGTACCAGCTGGAATCCACGAAGGTATCCATGGTGTCGGTTTCCCGCCGCGCCGCGCCGCCACAGATCGGGCATCTTGCTTCAAGAAAAGTCTTGGATGTTGTAAGCGGCGAAGGCCCGTGGCCGATGAATTCCACATCTTCGGGAAGCCGCACGGGCAGCTCGTCTTCAGAGACCGGTTGCACACCATGATCGGGGCAGTGGACGGTGGGAATGGGCGTGCCCCAATACCGTTGGCGGGACAGCCCCCAATCCTTCAGCTTGAAGGTGACGGCTCCTTCCGCGCGGCCGCCCAGTTTGGCGATCATGGCTGCCGTTGCATCCTCGCTCGCCAGGCCGTTGAATTCCGCGCTGTTGATGAGGATTCCCGGCTCCCAGGGGCTTGCGCTTTCGATGACCTTGGGGACCGCCAGATCGTACTTCAGGGCAAACTCATGATCACGCTCATCGTGAGCAGGGACGCCCATCACCGCGCCGGTGCCGTAATCCATCAGCACGTAGTTAGCGGCAAAAATGGGAATCTGCTCGCCCGTGAAGGGATGCACAGCGTGGAGGGCCGTGCGCTGGCCCTCCTTTACATCGGCGGTCATGCGCTCCTCGCGGCTCTGGGCCTGGATGCGCGCGACGAAGGCCCGCAGCTCCGAGTCCTGTGCTGTTTGGGATTCGATGAGCGGATGTTCCGTGGAGAGCGCCAGGAAACTGACGCCGTAAAGCGTGTCCAGGCGCGTGGTGAAGACTTCGATATGCCCGTGACCGACGACATCAAAACGTAACCTGGCACCTTCGCTTTTCCCGATCCAATGGCGCTGCATGGCCTTGACGTTGTCCGGCCAGTCCAGCTTGTCCAGGCCCGCCAGCAACTCGTCGGCGTACTTGGTGATGGCGAAAAAATACTGCTCCAGGGATTTTTGAACAACCGGATGCCCCGTGCGCTCATCCTTGCCGTCCACTACCTGTTCGTTGGCCAGTACGGTGCCCAGGGCTTCGCACCAGTTCACGTTGCGCATGGCGCGGAACACATCGCCACGCTTCCACATTTGCAGGAATAGCCACTGGTTCCATCGGTAGTAGTCCGGCAGATAACTGGCGATTTCCCGGTCCCAGTCATAGCTGATGCCGATCTTCTGGATCTGGGCTTTCATGTCGGCGATGTTCTCGCGGGTCCAGATAGCCGGATGAATGCCATTCTTGATCGCAGCAGTCTCGGCGGGCAGGCCAAAAGAGTCCCAACCCAAAGGCTGCATGACGGCCTTGCCCCTCATCCGCTGAAATCTCGCGGCCACGTCCCCAAGCGTGTAATTCCGGACATGCCCCATGTGGATTCGGCCACTTGGATAAGGCAACATCACCAGGGCGTAATAAGGCTCCCGGTCTCCGATGTCCTGGGTCGAAATTGAAAAGGCCCCTTTTGCCAACCATTTGGACTGAATGGAGGGCTCCTGGGTCAGAGGCTGGAACGACATATCTCTCCTTGATGCACTGTCAATATTGGCCTTCAATTTCCTGATTCGTAGCTACAGGTGTTATCGCCTCGGCACCCTCTCGGGGCGACAACTTTCTTTTCAAAAAAATACCATCAACCTGAAGCCGGATTTTCGATTTTAGCAAGAGTTGAATATTGTGTTAAGTGCTTAGTCGGTTAGCTCCTCCTGCCACAGACATGGGCCGCTACCTCTGCGGAACGCCGCCGGGGCGTCATCGGCGACCTCCACGTGCTGGACATCCTGCGCTTCGGCTTCACGCCCCTCTACACGCGCCACGTGAACGTGTGGGATGTGGTGGAGCAACTGCGTGCCGTGCTCGAAAGCTGCGAATGGCACGAGGCGTGGTTCCACAAGCGGGACCTCGTCACCTGACCGGGTCAGCTATCCACTAGGAAGATAGAAATAGGGCTACCATCCCGATTTTTGGTACTCAAATCCAGGTCAATATCTATCCCTGATGATCCATATGACCGGCGAGGGCTACCCCCAAGGTTTCCCCCACCGGCAAATGGAGCCTTTGAATTACCTATTCACGATTACTTCGGGTCCATCCTCGATTTTTGCCAGCGTCAGTTGAACAGCACTACGTGCAGGTTCAGGCCGCCGATCCGGGGCAGAGCGATGGGGGGCGGGGCCACCGGCAGGCGGAAGGCCCCTTCCAGGTCCAGGCGGGCCCGGGGATCACTGATCTGGCGGAGCACCCAGCGGCCTTCCATGAAGACGTACATGCGGGAGGGATCGCCAGGCACCAGGGCTACGTAGCGGCTCTGATCATCGGCACCCCAGTAGCCATTCATCCAGGGCGGAGCCACACGCCTGCGCCCCCGGCCGTCATCCCGGTCGTCATCCTCATAGCGATGGCGCTCGTATTTCCGGGCCTGTTTGTCCCTCTCCTTCCAATATTTGCGTTCGTCCTTATCCTTTTCTTTCCAGTATTTGCGGTCCTCGCGGTCACCGCGCTTACCGCGGTCACCGCGGTCACCGCGCTCCTCCCGCTGATCTCGGCGATCATCGTTGGGGCGGGCCGCAGCGGGCAGGGCGGCCAAGGCGAAGGTGGCGATCAGGCTGATACTCAGCAGTCGACGGAACATGGAACCTCCCGGAAGTGGGCCCCGGCACACTTGCTGGGGGACACCTCCATTCTACTCGCGTGTGGAAGCGCGGAGGTTGCACGCCCGGGTTGAGGGGCCCTTCGCCCACCGATCATGGACTAGAGTGGAATTCTTTCCAGGCTGGGAGATTCCATGCGCTTCATCTTCGAACAGATCCGTGTGGGCGGCGATCGCAATTTCGGCTATTTGCTGGGGGATCGGGAAGCTGGAGAAGGCATCCTTATTGATCCATCCTACGATCCCGAAGCCTTGGTGGCGCGGGCCGACGCGCAGCAGCTGCGCATCACCCATATCCTGAACACCCATGGCCACACGGATCACAGCAATGGCAACGCCGCGGCGAAGGATCTCACTGGCGCGCCGGTGTTGGGCGGGCCGGGCCATCCAGGCCCCGTGGACCGCGTGCTCCA
>JANOLT010000304.1:0-8915 GCA_031419915.1 Holophagaceae bacterium | reverse complement strand
GATCCGGGGGTCAGGCGGACGAGATCCTGGAAGTTGCGGGTGACCAGTGGGATGTTTTCCACCAGCTTTGCATCAACTGTGCTGACCGAATTCACCTGATGGGCATCCAGGGATTGGGCAGAGGCGACCACCTCGACGGTGGCGGAGGCCACGGCGGACTCCATCGCCAGGTTGAGACTGGTTGTCCCGCCGAGCGACACCACAAGCTTGTCGTTCTTCTGGCTCTTCATGCCCTCAGCGGTCAAGGTCGAGATGTAGGGCCCCACGGGCAGCAGAGGCGCCTGGAATGACCCCTTGGCATCAGTCCGGATGGTCCGCATGAATCCGGTCTCCTGGTTCTGAAGGACCACCGTGGCGCCAACGATGGGTGCGCCTCCCTTGGATGTCACGACACCGCGCACCGTGCCGGTCGTCTGATTGGACTGGGCCACCAAGGGGCTTGCCAAGGGCGCTGCGATGAGCACAGCGATGAGTCCGGAAATGCGGATGTGCCTGGATGTCATATGAAGTTCCTCCGAATGAAAAAGATTATAGGGAATTGATGCCGGGCAATAGTGAAGAGTCGGTAACTTTTACATGAAAGCTCCAAATGATTCCATCATTGCGTTCAAACGACCAGGAAAAGGAAGGCTGCGCCGTCCACGGGTTGGTCCGACGGCGTTTTCACGGTGCCTGATAGCTGGGCTGAAACACCCTGGGCCACCAAGGGGCTCGCCAAGGGCGCCGCGATGAGCACAGCGATGAGTCCGGAAATGCGGATATGCCTGGATGTCATATGAAGTTCCTCCGAAGATAAAAAAAGATTACAGGGGATTCAGGCCAGCTCAAAGTTAAGAATGCGTAAAATTCGTCACAGGAACTAAAAGACCTCCTCAGCACACATACACAAAAGCGGGGACTCCATGAATCCTTTGGGGATCCGCATCCCCGTTAGGCCCCGTTAGGCCCTGTTAAGGTTTGCTTCTGCGGTCCCGGCCGTTTTATTGGGAAAACTCCATGCACGCTATGCCCCTGATGTTCAAGGCTGCTCGCCTTTTGTTCGTTTCGGCTCTCTTGGCTTTGACAACTTCGACAACTTCTCTTTGTGCCCAGGTCACCATGCCCTTGGCTGATGTCCTTCCAGGCATGAAAGGCACCGGACGCACGGTCTTCAAAGGCGCCCAGATCGAGACCTTTGAATTCGAAGTGCTGGGAGTCCAACGCAATATCTCTCCCGGGCGCAGCCTGATCCTGGTGAAGGCCAGCGGGGGGCCCTTGGCCGAGACCGGAATACTAGCGGGCATGAGCGGATCGCCCTGCTATGTGGACGGCAAACTCATCGGCGCCCTGAGTATTGGATTTCCCTTCGAGAAAGAGCCCATTGGGGGTATCACGCCCATCGGCGAAATGCTGGATCAACTCAGGGACCTGCCCGAGACCTCGCCTTCCCGCACACCCCTGATCCTTCCGAAGCTGGAACCACCCAAGGTGCTGAAGGCCGCGCTTCGTGGCGAGATGCTGTCCCTGGCGGATCTCATGGGCGAGAGGGGCCAAGCTGGTCAAGCTGCTTCGGAATTGCCCTTGGTGATTTCCGGGACACCGCTGCTGCCGGAAACCCAGGCCCTTTTCAGCGGCCTGCCGCTGCGTTTCGCGAATGCCGGAAACGGAGCCATGGTTTCATCGGTGTCACCTGCGCCAAATTCCAAGGCCAGTCCCATCGAGCCCGGCGGCATGGCTTCCATCTCGCTGGTGCAGGGCGATATGAACATGGCCGCGTCCGGCACCATCACGTATGTGAGTGGAAATAAAGTCCTGCTTTTCGGCCATCAGCTTTTCAATCTGGGCAGCGTGGATCTACCACTCTGGTCGGCTTCGGTTGCGGGACACGTGGCCAGCTACCAGTCCAGTTTCAAGCTCGCCCAACCCGTGGCGCCCATTGGTGCCCTGCGGCTAGACCGCTCGGTGGGCGTGGGCGGCGTACTGGGGGCCGAGCCACGCATGGTGCCCCTGCGCATCGGCCTGAATCTTGGCGGCCGCAAGACCTTGAACTTCCGGTTCGAGATGATGGATCATCCCTTCATCACGCCGGTCCTGACTGCCGCCGCGGTAAGCCAGACCTTGAATGGATACGTGCGCGGCCTGGGCCTGCAGAGCCTTTCCATGCAGGGCAACATCAAGATCGCTGGGCATCCGGCCATCGAGATCGAGAATGTCATCGCGGATCTGAATCCGAATCGGCTGGCCAGTTTCGTGGGCGCCATGGTGCAAGCTTTGGCGATGAATCCCTTTGAACGGCCTGTATTCGAAGGCATATCGCTGACCATCAAAGCCGAGGAGCGCTTAGATCTCACGGGGATTTCCGCGGTGCGAATCCTCAAGGCCCGTGTGAAGCGAGGGGAATCGCTGCCGGTGCTGGTGACGCTTCAGAACATTCAGGGCGTGCGGGAGAGCGCCACTCTGAACATTCCCGTGCCCCACAGCGCTCAGGCAGGGAAGGCTACCTTGCTGGTGGGGGATGGACTCAGCCTTGCTGCTGCCGATCCCGATGAGCGCGTCATTGATGTGAGCGGCCTTAACGACATCGTACGCTTGCTGAACGGCGCCTTGCGCAACAACCACGCCTATGCGCTGTTGGTGCAAAGCCAGCCGGGCGCGGGCCTGCGGGGCAGCCGCATCGAAGGCATTCCCCCATCCGTGGCGAGCCTGATCGCCGGCGACGGTGGCAGCTCCGACAACAAGCTCCAGCGGCGCATCATCGGCCGAGCCTTACTGCCATTGGAACGGGAAGTGCGGGGCCTGATAACCCTTGAATTGGAAATTGACTGATCTTTTTTAGCTGGAGAACCTTCATGCGTTTTCGTGTGCTTCCGATGTTGATGGCTGTAGCTGGAATGGCACATGCCCAGCAAATCACGACCCCCTCCACGGTTTCTCCCGCCACCTTCAGCGGCTTTAATGACTGGCTGAACGCCGAGGCCCGGGGCGTGCGCATTGGTTCCGACGGGCGACTTCGCCTGGCGCCGGGATTACGGCGCGTGGGGCAGCTCCCCGAGGGCGTTATGTGGGCCGCGGTGAGCGACGGAGCCGGTGGCGTTTATCTTTCTGCAGGCACCGAAGGCAAGCTCTTCCATTACAGCGGTGGCAACGTGAAGCCTCTGGCCCAGGTGAAGGGGGGCGTGATCTTCGCGATGGCCAAGCTAGGAAACGATCTTCTGGTGGCGCCCAGCGGCGAAGGAAAACTCTTTCGTGTATCTCCGGCAGGCGACGTGAAACCCTTTGCTGATATCGAAGCCAAGGTGGTGTGGAGCATCTCCACCCTAGGCGGCGATGTGGTCGTCGCGGGCGGCGGCGAGAAGGGTGCATTGCTGCTGTTGGCGCGCGAAAGCGGGGGCCGAAGGATGGCGGAATTGCCGGAAGAAACGGCCTTCACCGCCATGACGTCCGACGGGCTGGGTGGTTTTTACTTGGGCACCCACGGTCGGGGTCTGGTGCTTCACTATTCTGGGAATAAATTGGAAACACTGATGGCGACAGGATTTGAAGAAGTCCGCGCCATCGCACTATCCGAAGGCCGGGTTTTCATCGGCGCCAACAATGGATTGGCCAATCGCATGGCGAGCGGCAACCTCGAAAAGCGTGAGAGCTACCTTTCGGAAACCGGTACTGCCACCAAGTCCGCGGTCCTCCGTCTGGACAAGTCGCGGGTGCCGGAAACCCTATGGCAGAGCAATCAGGGCCAGATATTTTCACTAGCCATCTGGCGGGGCCAGTTGCTGGTGGGAACCGGTAACCGGGCTCGTATTTTCTCCATCCCATTGAATGATCGCGACCGGGAACAGGAAGCCTTTGCATCGTTGCAGGATCTAGGCACCGCTCAGGCCACCGCCTTCGTGGCAAGCGGTTCGGATCTGCTGGCGGTGGGTTCCAATCCCGCCGAAATCCATCAGATCACAGAGAGTCAGGGCCTTGAGGGCACACTGGAAAGCCGTGTATTGAAAGGCAATCCTCTTGCGGATTGGGGCCGAGCTTACGTGGATTCCGAGCAGCCGACGGGCACCGCGGTGGAACTTCAGGTCCGCATCGGATCCACCGAAACTCCCGACAGCACGTGGTCTACGTGGACACCGCCCCTTCGCAGCGGCGAACGCCCGGGCGTGCCACCCGCGCGTTTTGCGCAGTTCCGCCTGAAGCTCTCCAGCTCTCGAGGTGGGGCAACGCCTGCGGTGGATTCCGTGAAGATCTATTGGACCAATCGCAACCTGGCCCCCGCCTGGGATGGCATTGATGTCATGCCGACGGGCGTGGTCATCACCCGCAGCGCGCCGCCCGATGACATCGGCATCGAACGGGTTCCGCTGGAAACGCAAAAGCTCATTCCCGCTTTGCAATACGCGGGAGCAGAAAAGCGCAGCTTCCGCCGCGCTTCCCAGGCCTTCGTCTTCCGCGTCAGCGATCCCAACAATGACACGCTCCAGTACCGCATCCGCCTGCTTCCCGATCAGGGCAACCCCATCGAGCTGGAAAAGGCATGGAAAGAAAAATTCTTCACCTTTGACACCCTCCCCGTGCCAGATGGCCGCTATCGTCTGGAAGTCACCGCCAGCGACGCGCCCACCCAACCCTTCAACGCCGTGTTGACGAGTACGTTTCGCACATCTGCCTTCATGGTGGATCACACGCCGCCGACGATTTCAGAACTCAGCGCCACCACCGAAAGCGATGGGGTCCACGTGCGTTTCACCGCCCAGGATGCCACCTCGGTCATCAAGGAAGCGGCCCTTAGCGCTGATGGAGAAGCCTGGCTACAGATTCTCCCCGAGGATCGGATCTTTGATAGTCAAACCGAGCGTTTTGATGTGCTGGTTCCCAAGACTGCTGTCCGCGGAGATCGTGTGCTGGTGCGTGTCATCGATGCCCACAGCAACGAGCAGACCGCCTTTGCGTTTATCGGCACTGCCGGAAAAAAATAATTTGATGGATCTTGAGTCGTTGGGCCTTGGGGAGTGGATCTGCGGCTTCGGTCACCGCCCCTTGAACTGCGCCGGCCGTTTTTCCATGAAAGCCGTCATGCCTTCCTTCATGTCTTCACTGGCGGCCAGCAGGCCGAAGAGCGCCGCCTCGAATTGCAGGCCTTGCTCCTGGGGCATTTCCAGTCCCTGATGCACCGCCGTCAGAGCGTGCGCCAAGGCAATGGGACCGCGGGTGAGCATGGTCTTGGCAAGTTTCTCGGTGCCAGCTTTCAGCTCCGCTTGAGGAAAGACGCGGCTCACCAGGCCCATGCGCAGCGCATCGGTGGCGCTCACCATTTCGGCGCTCAGGATCATATCGAGCGCGACGCCCTTGCCAACCAGGCGAGGCAGACGCTGGGTTCCGCCATATCCAGGAATGATGCCCAGGGATACTTCGGGCAGGCCGAACCTCGCGTTTTCAGAAGCCACGCGCACATGGCAGGAAAGCGCCAGCTCGCAGCCGCCGCCCAGTGCGAATCCGTTGACCATGGCGATCACGGGCTTGGGCATGCGCTCGATGCGCTCGAATACTGCCTGCCCGGCCAGGCCCTGGCGCCGTGCGGGTGCGCTATCCAGATCCTTCAACTCGGCGATATCGGCGCCTGCCACGAAAGCTTTTTCGCCGGACCCGGTGATGACGACCACGCCCACAGCCTCATCGTGCTCCAAACCTGCGAACGCACAATCCAGCTCCTTCAGCACCTCGGTATTCAGGGCGTTGAGTTTTTCGGGCCGGTTGATGGTCAGCCAGGCGATGCGGTCAATGGTTTCGACGGTGATGACAGACATGGAAGCTCCTCAAGCGGTTGAGCCCATTCTAGCTCATGAGCTATGAGCTAACAGCTATGAGCCATGAGCTAAAGATGAAGCGCCGAAGGCGCATCCAATTTGCTGATAGCTGATAGCTGATAGCCCACAGCCCACCGCCCACAGCCCACGGCCCACAGCCCTTACATTACTGCCTTGCGTCCGGGTCCAGGTACTTCCGCAGGAAATCCAGCGCCAGGGGCCACGCCAGGTGGGCCGCTTCGGCGTGATAGCTCTCGCGCTGGTCGCAGAAAAATCCATGGCCCGCATCCTCGAAACAAACGCTGAGGTAACTCTTCTTGGCGGTCAGAAGGGCCTCTTCCATGGCTTTCCGTTGGTCACCGGGAATCGAAGCGTCCTGGCCTCCCCAAATCAGCAACAAGTAGCTGTGAAGGCGATTCAGACGGTCCAAATGCTGGGGCATGTTGCCGCCATAGAAACTCGCCGCGCAGGCCAGGGGCAGGGTTGTGGCTGCCAGAAAACTCATCCGCCCTCCCATGCAGAACCCAATGCTGCCGAGTTTTCGCGAGGCGGTCTGGGAATCCGTCGCGAACCAGTCCCCCAGCGCCAGGAAATCATCTTCAAGGCCCGGAATAGTCATCTTGGCTGCTTCCTCCCGGCCTGGACCGTAGTTGTCGTAGGCGGTGATGAACCCCGGTGCCGTGCGGTGGAAAAGTTCAGGCGCCATGGCAGTGAACCCCTCCATGGCGAAGCGTTCGCAGACTTCCTGGATGTGGTTGTTCACGCCAAATATTTCCTGCAACACCAGCAGGCCTGGCGCCGTGGCAGCACCCTGAGGGCGCACCATGAATGCCCTCATGGACGTTCCATCACTTACGGACAGGTTGATCCATTGACCTTTTGCGATGTGCATGTTGGCCTCTTGTTTTCCGCATTGTGAGCTAAGCTTTTCGCATGTTCAACCCACCCCACCCCGAGACCTACCGCGACCAGCTCCGGGCCTTCCTCCGGGAGGACTGGGGCACCCAGGATTGGACCTCGGGCTCGGTCCGGGATCGGCCCATGCGCGGGGCCATCAAGGCCAAGTCGCTGGTGGTATTGGCGGGCCTGCCCATGGCGTTGGAAATCCTGCGCATCGTGGATGAGCGCATCAAGACTACGCCTTGGCAGGAGGACGGCAGCATTGTGCAGCCCGGCAGCGTGGTGCTCGCCATTGAAGGCCCCAGCCGTTCCATCCTGATGGCGGAACGCGTGATGCTCAATCTGCTTCAACGCCTTTCGGGCACCGCCACGCTCACCGGGATGTTCGTGGAGATGATTGATGGCACTGGCGCGAAGATTCTCGATACCCGCAAAACGACGCCGGGCCTAAAGTTGCTGGAGAAGTACGCCGTCCGATGTGGCGGAGGATTCAATCATCGCCTGACCCTGGGCGATGGCGTACTGCTGAAGGAAAACCACATCGCCGCCGCCGACAGCCTGCGCGACGCGGTGGAATCCGCCCGTCGCATGAGCCCCAGCCTGATCCGCATCGAAGTCGAAGTCGAACGCCTCGATCAGCTGGCAGAGTGCCTGGAATTGCCTGACGTAGATGGCGTACTGCTCGACAACATGAATCTGGAATCCCTGCGCGAGGCCGTGGAAATGCGCAATGCATCGGGCCGCCGCCTGTTCCTGGAAGCCAGCGGCA
This sequence comes from Holophagaceae bacterium, assembly GCA_031419915.1. Classification (GTDB taxonomy): domain Bacteria; phylum Acidobacteriota; class Holophagae; order Holophagales; family Holophagaceae; genus JANXPB01. Next base: position 1,469 of record JANOLT010000304.1, on the reverse strand, counting down.
ACATCACCCTGGAACGCGCCCGGGCCATCGCCGAGACCGGCGTGGATTTCCTCAGCGTCGGCGCCTTGACCCACAGCGCGCCTGCAGCGGATCTCAGCTTGAGGCTGGAAGCCTGATACTCAGGCTTTCTTTTTCTGCTCTGCCCGCACCACCAGCACATCGCAAGGCGCATGCCTGACCACCCGCGCGGCGGTGCTGCCGAAAAGCAGGCGCTCCCAAGTGGAGTGACCCACCTGAGCCACCACCAGCAGGGTTTCTGGATCCGCTGCGGCCACCAACTCCTCGGCCGGGCTTCCCCATCGGACCAGGGCTTCGGAATTCGGGAAACCCTCGATCCACTTTTCCAACTGCTCTCGCGCACGGCGTTCCATATCCTGGGTCCAATCCGGGTCAGGAAGAGGCAGCTGGACCTCGGGCAGCAGGGGCGGTGGCAGTTGCAGCACATGCATCGCCGTCAACGGCACACACAGCTTTTCTGCCATGGATCGGCCCTGGTTCAAGGCCTGGCGAGAGGCCTCCGAAAAATCCACACCCACAAGCACCGACTGGATCATGGCATCCTCCGTCTCCAACATAGGCTGGAGCAGTGAAGAAAACACTAGGGATTGAAAATTAGATGTTTAAAAATATGATTATGGTGAGGCGACAATGCTACGCCAAGTCCCAAGTCCCAAGTCCCAAGTCCCAAGTCCTGAGTGAGCCATGAGCCAACAGCTATAAGCCATGAGCCAACAACCATGAACCCATAGCTCATAGCTCATAGCCCATCGCCCTATTTCGACCTGGAGTGACCATGCGCCTGCGCGACGTGAAAACCCTGATCCACGGGCAGCCCACCATGGATGGCAACAAGGTGCCTTTGATGCGTCTGCTGCCAGGGGCGGGCCTGCGCGGCAGTGAAGCCTTCCGGATCATGGATCCATTCCTGTTGATGGACCACTTCGGCCCCATGGTACTGGAACCGGGCACCGACGCCGGTTTTCCGCCCCATCCCCACCGGGGTTTCCAGACCCTCACCTACATGATGCAGGGTGCCTTCCGCCACCGCGACAGCACCGGCGGGCACGGATTGCTGGAACCCGGCGGCGCGCAGTTGATGAATGCGGGCAGCGGCATCGTGCATGAGGAGATGCCCGTGCCGGAGCATCTCGAAACCGGCGGCCCCATCGAAGGCGTGCAGCTCTGGATCAACCTGCCTAAATCCGAGAAGGGAAGCCAGCCAGGTTACACGGACCTGCAGGCCTCGATGATGCCGTGGCAGAGCTTCACAGGTGGCCGCCTGCGTGCCTTGGCGGGTGAATGGCTGGGTCGCAAAGGCCCTGCCGAAACCCCCGCGAAGATCGCCTACGCGCACGTGGAGTTGGAGGCCGGAAGCCATTTCGAGCATTCGATCCCAGAAGGCTTCATCGCGGCGGTGGTGCTGCTCCATGGCGATGCCGAAGTCTCAGGCCAGAAGCTGAATCCCAATG
>JANOLT010000303.1:0-3872 GCA_031419915.1 Holophagaceae bacterium | reverse complement strand
CACCACCATGGTCGTCCGGGAAGCGACGGTAGGTCCGCTATCGGGCACCAGGGCGGTATCAGGTCGGACCACCTCCACGCATTCCAGCGGCACCTTCAAGACTTCGGCGACCACCTGGCTGAGGATGGTGTTGGCGCCTTGTCCCATTTCCGTGGAGGCAGCCAGGACATGGATCTTGCCGTCCTCGCGACCCTCCACGCCAGCCACAGATGCCAGATAGGCTTCTCCAGCCCCGGTGAAACCGCAGCCGTGCATGAAGGTCGCAAAACCAAGACCTTTCTTGATGGGGCTCAAACCCGCATTGTGAGCTTGATAACTCTCTTTTTTGGCCGCGTAATCCAACTTTTCAAGGGCTCGATCCAGAAGGCCGGGCAGATCAATATTCTCCTTGATGATCTGCCCCGTGGCTGTGGCATCGCCCATCCTAAGCAGATTCTGTTTGCGGATCGCAATGGGGTCCATGCCCATGTGGGCCGCCGCCACGTTCATGTGGCGTTCGATGGCGAACAAGCTTTGGGGCGCGCCAAAACCACGAAACGCCCCGTGGGGCGGTGCGTTGGTGGCCACGGCCCGGGCTCGAATGCGGGTGTTGGGGCAGCGGTAGGGCCCCCCCGCATGGATGGCGCCGCGGCTCAGCACCACGGGCGTCAGGGTCACGTAGGCCCCACCATCCAAGGCAAAGTCAATATCCAGCGCCAACAGATGGCCCTCGGCATCAAAGGCACTGCGGATGCGCGTGCGGGACGGGTGGCGCTTGGTGGTGGCCACCATGTCCTCTTCCCGATCGTAGACGATCTTCACGGGGCGCCCGCCGGCCTTCAGGGACAGCAGTGCTGCGTGTCCCGCGATCAGGCTCGGGTAGTCCTCCTTGCCGCCGAATCCGCCTCCGGTTTCCATCTGGATGATGCGAATTTTGTCATCGGGCAGATTAAAGAGTGATTTCAGGGCCTTGTGAACGTAGTAAGGACATTGCAGCGAGCCCCACACCGTAACGCCTTTCTCGGCATCGGCCACCGCGATGGCGCCATTCGGCTCGATGTAGAGCTGTTCCTGTGCTCCCGTCTTGTACTCGCCTTCGATGATGTGCGCGGCCTTGCCCCAAACCGAATCCACATCGCCTTTTTCGATCAGAACTTCCTTGAACAGGTTGTCCTGGCCCCAGATCACATCTTTGCAGGCCAGGGATTCTTCGAGTTCGAAAAGCGGCGGTAGGGGTTCAATGACCAGGCGCACCGCGGCTCTGGCCTTCTCCAGCAGATAGCGGTCCGCGTGGGCCAACAGCACCACGGGTTCTTCTGGGTGGTTGATGCGGTCCAGCGCCAAGAAGGGCTGGTCGTGCTCGATGAGATCCACATAAAGATCTCCGGGCACGTCCTTGGCCGTGACGATGATGAATTCATCCCAGGGAATGCCTTCTCCGAATTCGATGCCCTTGAGAATGCCCCTGGGCACCGAAGATCGCACGGTCGCGCCATACAGCAGGCTCGCCATGCGCATGTCGTCGGTGTATTGGGCCGCGCCGGTGACTTTGGCCCGGCCTTCTTTGCGGATTCTCGAATGACCGATGTGGAGAAATGGGTTCATGCCGTTTCCCTGCTTAGCCCTGGAAGTCTTGAAAAACTAGCAGGGATGCGGTTTTAGCGCAATGCCTCAATGACACGGCGGGGCGCGATTGCCGTTCAGCGCCTTGGATCCACCACGATGGCGGGCTCGACCGTGGGGCAACCGAATACGCAAAGTCCGCATCCGGTGCAGTACTCTTCGATCACTTCTGGATGAGGAATGCTGCCATCCTCCGTATCCAAAATTTGGATGGCCACGCCGGGATAGGGGCAGCGATCCACGCAGGTGCGGCAAGCCTGGATACTTTGGCCGTCGTGCTCATAAGTCAGGCACAAGGCTTCTTTGATCCTGGCAGTGCCCATGCGCACGGCCCGCGGCCCCTCCAGGACTTCGCCATCCTTCGCTTTGCGCTCGGGCCACACGAGGGCCCGGGCTTCTTCGGGACAGGCTTTGACACAGGGCAGATCGCTGCACAGAAAGCAGGGCATCGAGCGGGGATCAATGTAGGGCGCGTTGAGACCCAGGCCCATGCCGGGGCCACCCTTGATGATGGCTTCCTGGGGACAGGCGGGAATACAGTCGCCACAGCGGGTACAGGCGGTCAAAAAGGCGAATTCATCCAAGGCCCCCGGTGGTCGTAAAACCCTGGGGCTGGCTTTGGTGATGGCCTCTTCCACTTGTTCTGCCATGAAACCGGCCACGAGGGTTCCCAGCGATTTAAAGAAATCGCCGCGCCCCTGGGGTTGATCGAGTTTTTTGGCCATTGGCAGTGTTTACATTAAAGGCCCAGAAGCCTGAGTGTGGGCCGCAGGGTTCCCCAAAGGATGGGGTCGAACCCGAGCGTGAGCATTCCCTGTTTTTCATCGGCGGAAAGGCTGAGGTGTGCCAGCAGGTTGATGCTGACGGCCACATCCCGCGAGGTCGGGGGTTGGTCCACCCAGGCGACACCCTCGGGCGGCGGTTTCAGTGCAAGGTGCTTGCCGTTGGCGGCTCGCAGATTCAGCACGAGCAGGTCCCCATGAAAAGTTGGCGTGCGCACCTCCACAAGATTCCCCCTGGGGGTCTGGGGCACCAGTTCAAACGCGGCCCGGTATCCCAAGGTATGGGTGTCTGGTTCTTCGCCCCGGATGACGGCGGCGGTCTGCTCTATGAGGCCCCCAAGCCCCACGTCGCCCAGGTGAGCGATGGAACGCAGATGGGTCCCCGATACTTCTCCGATGCCGTCCACCAGAAGAGGCAATTGTGCCAACACCTGCTCCAGTGCCGATCGCCCGCGGAAGCGCAGGGTGCCGATGGGCCAATCTCCGGATAAAGGCATGGGTTCACCGGATTCCTTGGGGTCGGCTTCAGGACGCAGATCCAGAATCCGGCCGGGATAATCCTGGAACAGATCGGCGGCCACGGGGGTATCGGCCAGAATAACCACATCCAAACCCTGGAGTAGTGCGGGTTCCGGCGCAAAGACAATCAGATCCCCTTCTTCGTCCTGTTGGGTCATGGGTCCCGTGGCAAGCGGTAGGACGGAACAGTCCTGTGGTTCCAGGGCGGCCACAAGCTCTCGCCCCAACAGGGTCTGGGCGCCAATGACGGCAATCTTTAACATGGGGGATCCTTTAAACGCGAATTTCGGCGGTTGTTGTCAGTACGTGACCACTCAGCGCGATTTTTACTTCGTTGGCCAGAAACGCACGAACTTGCTCTCCGGCGCGACCGGTGAATCGTTTGGGATCCAAGAGAGCCGCCAGTTCCGCCTCATTCATGCCCCAGGTTGGATCCGCTGCAAGGAGCGAGAGCAATTCGTTACCCCCTCCTTCCTGCTTGATGCGGCGGCCGGCTTCCAGGGCAGCCACGCGGAACCGCTCGTGCAGATCCTGGCGATCCCCACCCCGTTTGACTGCTTCCATGAGCAGCACCTCGGCGGCCATGAAGGGCAGCTCCTGGTTCAGCCGGGCTTCGATCATTTTTGGGTAGACCACCAATCCGGATGCCACGTTGAGATAGAGCACTAAAATTGAATCTACAGCCAGCAACCCTTGAGAAATCGTCAAACGCCGGTGGGCACTATCATCCAGGGTGCGCTCCAGCCATTGGGTGGCGCTGGTTTGGTAGGTGGAGGGCATCAGCCCCAGCACGAAACGGGAAAGGCTGTTGATGCGCTCGCTGCGCATGGGATTCCGTTTGTAGGGCATGGCGCTGGAACCGATCTGGCTCTTCTCGAATGGTTCTTCGACTTCCTTGAGGTGCTGGAGCAAGCGCAGATCGCAGGCGAATTTACTGGCGGATGCGGCAAGGCCACAAAGCACTTGGCC
>JANOLT010000302.1:0-4907 GCA_031419915.1 Holophagaceae bacterium | reverse complement strand
GTTTTCCTAAAACCCCCTATTTCAGCTTTTCGGATTGGCTTTCATGACAGTGGCCGTAACGCGCTGGCCAGAAAAGCACTGGCCACCACGTAACGGCCCCTAATCCATTCGATAATTCGGGGCTTCTTTGGTGATCATCACGTCGTGGGCGTGGCTTTCGCGGAGTCCGGCGCTGCTGATCTTTACGAACTGGGCCTTTGCCTGGAAATCCGCGATGTCCTGACCCCCACTCAGGCCCATGCCAGCGCGCAGGCCACCCATGAGCTGCGTGACCAGATCACTCATCTTGCCTTTGTAGGGAACTTGCCCTTCGATGCCCTCTGGAACCAGCTTTGTGTCGTCATTGCCTTCCTGGAAATAGCGGTCAGCGGATCCCTTTTTCATGGCGCCCAACGAGCCCATGCCACGGTAGGTCTTGAAGGTGCGACCGCTGTAGAAAATGGTTTCCCCCGGGGCTTCGTCGGTGCCCGCGAACAGGCTGCCGATCATCACCGCATCGGCGCCCGCTGCCACTGCTTTGGCGATGTCGCCGCTGAACTTGATGCCGCCATCGGCAATGCAGGGCACGGAGGCTTCACGGCAAGCGCGGCTGGCTTCAGACACGGCGGTGATCTGCGGCATTCCGGCACCGGTGACGATGCGCGTAGTACAGATGGAGCCAGGTCCGATGCCCACTTTCACGGCGGATGCCCCCGCAGTGATGAGATCCTTCGCGCCCTGGTAGGTGGCCACGTTACCCGCGATGATCGGGATATCAGGGAGCGCGCCTTTCAGCATCCGCAGGGCGTCCAGAATGCCCTGGCTGTGGCCGTGGGAACTGTCCAGGCAGAGCACGTCCACCTTGGCGTCCACCAGCGCCTTAGCGCGATCCAGGAGATCCTTGCCGACACCCACGGCCGCGCCCACGCGCAGGCGGCCAAATCCGTCCTTGCAGGCGCTAGGATAGTTGATGGATTTTTCGATGTCCTTGACGGTGATGAGGCCCTTCAAAGCCCCTAGCGCGTCCACCACCAGTAGCTTTTCGATGCGATGTTTTTGCAGGATCGCTTGGGCTTCTTGCAAGGTTGTTCCCACGGGCACGGTGATGAGTTTCTCTTTCGTCATGGCCTCGGAAACGGGCAGGTCCCAGCGCGTTTCAAAGCGCAGATCGCGATTAGTGAGAATGCCCACCAGCTTATGGCCCTGAACCACCGGCACGCCGCTGATCTTATACTTGGCCATCAGTGCTTCTGCATCCCGGATGGGCGCGTCCGGCGCGATGGTGATGGGGTTCGTGATCATGCCGGATTCCGAACGCTTCACCTTGTCCACTTCTTCGGATTGATCATCAATGCTCAAGTTCTTGTGGATGATGCCCAGGCCCCCAAGCTGTGCCAAGGCAATGGCCATGCGGCTTTCCGTGACCGTATCCATGGCTGCGGAGAGCAGCGGAATGTTAAGGCGGATCTCCTTCGTGAGCTGTGTGCTCAAGTCCACGGCGTTCGGATGCGTGCTTGAAAAGCCGGGTACCAGCAGCACGTCGTCAAACGTAAGAGCTTCCATCAAAGGCAAGGTCAGCATGGGTTCATCCATTCCGGTCCACGGCGTGCGGAACCTTGCAATTCATGCTCTCACAGCAGGGGCGCCCCTTCTAGTTTTGATTCGCACCGCAACCCATCTTCCATTGTCCCTTTCCACGCTGTCCAAGTCGCGCAGCTAGCCTGCATCTTGGGACATCTGGGTTGGAAGGGGCAGCCTTTGGGCCGCTCGGCGGGTCCGGGAAGAAATCCAGCTTCTAAGCTGGGTTCTCGCTTGGCGGCTTGCAGAAGCCTCTGAGTGTAGGGATGGCGGGGTTCTAGGAGCAGACGGTTCGTCGGGCCTGCCTCCATCACCTCGCCGCCATAGAGCACCATCAGGCGCTCGGTGACAGAGGCCACAACGCCGAGATCATGGCTGATCCAGAGGTAGCCCAAACCGCGCTCGGCTTGAAGCTCCAGCATCAGCGAAAGGAAATCCGCCTGCACGGTGGGATCCAGGGCCGTGGTGGGTTCGTCCAGTACCAGCAGATCCGGGTCGCAACTGAGGGCCTGAGCGAGCAATAGGCGCTGGCGCTGGCCGCCACTCAGTTCGTGGGGATAGCTTCGCAGGAAAGCTCTATCTGTGGGCAGGCGCAGGATCTCCAGGAGCGGGGTAAGGCGTGCGACAGCCTGGATGGTGGATTCGCCCAAATGAATGCCCGGTAGCAGGGCTAGGTGATCCCGCGCCCGCAAGAATGGATTGAGGGCCTGAAGCGGGTCCTGGGGCACCCAAGCCAAGCGACGGCCCCGGATGTGGTCCCGGGCTCTGGAGGGTCTATCCAGGGCCGTGCCGTAAGCACTGATCGAGCCTCCCGTCTGCTGGACGCCCTGGGGTAATACGCCAAAGAGCGCCTGGACCAGCAGGCTTTTGCCCGATCCGGATTCTCCGACCAGACCCAAGCGATCCCCCGGCCCAAGCTCCAGGCTGAGCGGAGCCAGGAGTTGAACCCCATCCGTACGCGCTAAGGTCAACCGATCCACCACAAGGGACATGGCACGAGGATGCCCTATGAATGGCCCCTTTGCTAAAGGAAATTCGGCACTTCCCACCCTCCCGGCAACCTTTGCACCCATTCCCCTTTTTCATCCCTTGACGCCCCCGAAATGGAGCGTACCTTCGGGTCATTCGGACATCTTGGCTCATAAAAATCACCCGCCTCGCTGAGGCGGATTCTGGAGGTTCCTATGGATTTCCTGCGTCCTGATGTTCAAGAAAAGCTCATGAAGGAGCACTTCGAGTTTCGCAAGCTCATGGAAGAGCATCGTGCCGCCGATGAACGGCTCGGTCGCCTTCGCACCAAATCACGGCTTTCCGCCCAGGAATCCTTAGAAGAAGTGGAGCTGAAAAAGATCAAGCTTCGCGCCAAAGAGCGCATCTATCACATCATTCAGGAAGTAAGCCGAGATCAATAAGAGAGAGAGATCACTCCCAGGAGCCTTGGGAGCCTTGGCGCCCGGCTTTCACAACTCCGATGCGTTTCTTGGATTCAATGCGGCGCTCCTTGCTTCCCTTGGAGGGTCGGGTCTTGTGGCGGGTTTTTGGAACCACAAGGGCCTGGGCGATGACAGCGATGGCCTTGGCGCGGCTATCTTCGATGTTCTTTGGCAGGTCACGGAAACGGTCACTGCTGAGAATCCAGAGGCCGTCGGCGTCTACCTGGTTGCGGACAAGATGGCGCAGGCGGGCTAGAGCCCCCTCATCCAAGCCTTCGATTTGGGTCAGGTCAATGCGGAGTTCGGCCTTGCTGGAAACTTTGTTGACGTTCTGCCCGCCGGGCCCGCCGCTGCGCACAGCTTTCATTTTTTGAGCCCGCTCGGGCACAACCACGATCTCGTTGACTTGAATAGGATCGGCCATGGGCGATGATCCCATGAGTGGTCATGTGGGGGAAAAATCGCGTTACCGTTTAATAACCCCCATGAACGCTCCGACCCTCGATCCCCTTGCCCTCGACCAGCTTCGGCCATTCAAAGGCCACGATGGCAGTAGCCTGTTGGGCAACCTCATCCAGATCTATTTGGATCAGCTACCAGGTTGCGTGGAGGGCCTGCTGAAAGCCCAGCAGGAAGGTGACGCGCACTCCGTTTTCAGGATAGCCCACACGCTGAAAAGCACCTCCGCCAGCTTGGGGGCCTACCAGCTCCAGGGCCTGTGCCAGCGCCTTGAAGACGCGGGCCGCAAAGAAGATCTATTGGGTACCGAAAGCCTGCTCCCTATGTTCGAGACGGAGATATCGAAAGTAAGGGACGCGCTGTTGGATGAGCAAAAAAGGTTGATTTTATGAGCACCGAGGTTTTTGCCACCAGATCCGTGCGGGCCTTCGAGGCCTGGCGCACCGCATCCCGGCACACGCGGCGGGCATTGATCCAGCGCTGGCGGGAGATCATCTCGGTATCAGCGGGAGAACTCGCGCGACTCACCACCCAGGAAACCGGCAAGCCCATCTCGCTGTCCCGCGCCGAAATCCAGCGTGGGCTCATCACCCTTCAGGCCACGGAAGATGCGCTTGCCACCTTCGGCGAGGAAGCTATTCCCTACGACGTGATGGCTGGTTCGACGGGCTGTCTGGCTAGGCTGCAACGAATTCCACGGGGCCCGGTGCTGGCCATCACACCTTTCAACTTTCCAGTGAATCTGGCACTGCACAAACTGGCTCCTGCCATTGCCGCGGGTTGCAGCGCCGTATGGAAACCTTGTCCGCAAGCGCCACTCACTTCGCAACTCCTGTTCGATTGCTTTGAAGCGGTCCGCGCTGAACTTGACGCTCCAGAGCATCTGCTACAGCTCGCGGATGTGCCGCCGGAAGAAGCCGAAGCCCTGGCACTCGACGCGCGGATCAGCGTGGTGAGCTTCACTGGCAGCGACCGGGTGGGTCTTCACTTGAAAAAAATCCTTGGTGGCAAACCCTTGATTCTGGAAATGGGGGGCAATGCGGCGGTGGTGTTGGATGCGGGAATTGATGCCGTGTCAGTCGCGAAAGCCCTGGCTCCCGCAGCCGTCGCAGCGGCCGGTCAAAGCTGCTGCAAGGCCCAGCGGATTTACGTTCATGCGGAGCTGTGGGCTGCCTTTGCATCGGCCTTCGTGGACGCGGTCAAAGCCCTTCCCTGCGGCGACCCCATGGATGAGGCCACGGTTGTGGGTCCCCTGATTAACGAGGCCACGGCACTGCGCTTGGATGTATCACTGGATCGCGCCATCCAGGCTGGAGCTGTGGTGTTGCTGCGCGGTGAACGGAGTGGTCCGCTGCTGCCACCCGCCATCCTCACGAATGTTCCCGAAAGCGATCCTCTTCAATGCGATGAGCTTTTTGGCCCCATCACCGTGCTGACAAAGGTGATGAATTTCGAAGA
>JANOLT010000301.1:0-3530 GCA_031419915.1 Holophagaceae bacterium | reverse complement strand
CGGGTTTCGCCCTGCAAGGCCGCCAGGAATTCAACAGCCTCCGGCGAGCTGTCATCCAGCTGAGTGGCGTCCAGCACGTTGATGCTGCCCATGCGTTTAGACGCATTGCCCCTGATGATTTCTTCTAACTTGGACATCTAGTCCACCTCTTTTGAGTTGCCCCCCATTTCCTATGGAGTGGCTGGAATCCCGGCACGTGCGTCCGGCAGAACGATTATCTTACGTCGGAATTCCCGTAATAACCAGAGGAAAAGAAGCGGGGGAGCTAAACCGAAATCACCACCAGTTCTGGGTCAATCTCCTTTTGCAACATGCCTTCGATTGCGGTCAGCGTGCCGGTCAGGGAACTGGGGCAGGAGTTGCATGCGCCTTGATAGCGGATCATCACCTGCTTGTCCACGCGGCCCACGATCTCCAGGCCACCGCCATCGGCGGCTAAGGCGGGGAGGATGCTTTCTTCCAGGATGGCTCGAACTTTTTTCAAGATCTCGTCGTTCTCGTCATTGATCTTGTTGAACTCATGCTTGGCGGCAGCTTCATGTGATTGCCCAGATTGCCCATTGGTGCTCGCGGCGGTGCGGATGGGGGCGGCAAGCTTGGGCAGCAAATCGGGCCACTTCACGTCGTCGGTTTTCGTTACGGTGAGCCATTTGTCCTGCATGAAGACCGACACCACATGACCGACCTCGAAAAGGGCCTTGGCCAGCTCGTTTGTCTGCGCGATCTCAGCGCTGGGAAAGCTCTTTGGGAAGCCAAGGGCCACGGGCTCTTTCAGCAGGAATTTCACCGCGTTGGGGTTGGGTGTGTATTCGATCTCGGAGATCTTGGGCATGAGATTCCTTTAACCGCGAAATACGCGAAAAACCGCGAAAATAAACCATGTTGTTTTTTTCGCGCACATTCGCGCCTTTCGCGGTTCCATTTTCACTCCGTACTCACGGTCGCCTCGCCTTTGAGCGCGGAATGCAGTGTGGCCCATGGGAGCACGGCGCATTTGACGCGGACGGGGAGATCCTTGACGCCCTGGAAGAGGGTCAGCTTGCCAAGGAGATGGGCCTCCCTGGAAGGGTCCAGTTCACCACGCACCATACAGCGGAATTGTTCGGCCATGGCTTCGGCTTCGGAGACGTTTTTTCCTTTAACGGCACCGGTCATGAGCGATGCTGAAGCCATATCAATGGCGCACCCGTGGCCTTCGAATTTGATATCTTCAATGCGGTCATCCACGATGTTGAGGGTGAGTTGCAGCTCATCACCGCAAAGTGGATTCTGGCCGTCGGCGTGATGGGTGCAAGGATCCAGCTTGCCGAAATTCCTCGGCTTTTTATTGTGCTCGATGATGACCTGTTGATAGAGCTCGCGGGGATCGCTCGCCATCAGCCTTGCTCCTCTGTGGAATTATAGGAGCCAGCGCCGAAGATATCCTTCACTTGATGGATGGCCGCCACTAAGGCATCTACGTCTTCCTGGTCATTGAAGTAGGCAAAGCTGGCGCGGGTGGTGGCGGGAATATTGAAGCGCTTCATCACCGGCTGGGCGCAATGGTGGCCTGCCCGCACCACCACGCCCTCGTGATCCAGGATGCTGCCCACGTCGTGGGGATGGATGCCCTCCAGCACAAAGCTCAGCACCGAAGCCTTGCCGGGGGCCGTGCCGATGATGCGAAGGCCCTCGATCCGGCTCAATTCCTTCGTGGCGTAATCGAGAAGTGCGTGTTCGTGCGCCGCGATGTGATCCAGGCCGATGGCGTTCAAGTAATCAATGGCCGCGCCCAGACCGATGGCTTCGGCGATGGGCGGCGTGCCCGCTTCGAATTTCCCTGGAATACCCATGTAGGTGGTCTTTTCCCACGATACCGAGAGGATCATGTTGCCGCCACCCTGCCACGGGGGCATTTTCTCGAGCAATTCCTTTTTGCCGTAGAGCACACCGATGCCCGTGGGTCCACTCAGTTTGTGGCCGCTGAAGGCGTAGAAATCCGCGTCCAGATCCACGACATCCACCGTGATGTGCGGCACCGCCTGGGCTCCATCCACGACCACCACAATGTCCTTGGCGTGGGCGGCTTTGATGATTTCCTTCAGGGGATTCACGGTACCCAGCACGTTGGAAACGTGCGTGATGCCAAGAACCTTCACGCGGGGAGTCAGCAGGGCCTTCAGGGCATCCAGATCCAACACGCCGCGATCATCCATGGGGATGACCTTGATGCTTGCGCCTTTCTCGGTCGCCAGCATCTGCCAAGGCACGATGTTGGCGTGGTGCTCCATGGCGCTGAGAAGGATCTCGTCGCCTTCCTTGATGTTGGCGCGGCCCCAGCTTTGTGCCACCAGGTTCAGGGCCTCGGTGGTACCGCGGGTCCAGATGATCTGCTTGATGCTTTGCGCATGAAGGAACGCGCGCACTTTTTCGCGGGCCTCCTCGAAACGATCCGTGGCTTCCTGGGAAAGGGTGCTCACACCGCGATGGACATTGGTGTGCTCGTATCGCTGATAGTGGGCCATGCGCTCGATGACGACGTTGGGCATCTGTCCGCTGACAGCGCTATCCAGGTAGTGCAGGGGTTTGCCGTGGAAAGGCGTACTGAGCAGGGAGAAGTCCTTGCGGATCTTCGCCACGTCAAGGGGAGTCAGCACGTGTTCGCTCATGCCATTTCTCCCAGGTCGGTGGCATTCGTGCGCTCCATGACGGCCTGGCGCAATTGGCGACGAAGGCTTGTCACCGGAATGTGGGCCAGCAGGTCCGCGGCAAATCCGTAAGTAAGGAGGTTCCGCGCCGCCTGGTCGTTGAGGCCGCGGCTCTGAAGGTAGAAAAGCTCTTCGGGATCCAGCTGTCCGACGGCGGCGCCATGGGCGCACTAGACATCGTCCGTGTCTATTTCCAGCTGGGGCTTGGTGTTCACGCGGGCCTTCTCGCTGAGCAACAGGTTGCGGCTCTGCTGACGGGCGTCCGTGCCATGAGCGCCCCTGCGCACGAAAATCCGGCCATTGAAAACCGCGCGGGCTTCGTCGTCCACGATGGCCTTGTGAAGCTGATGGCTGGCGCAGTCCGGTTGGGTGTGATCCAGTATCGAATGGGTGTCCGCCAGCTGGGTTCCATTCAGGAGCGCGAGTCCATCCAGAATCACATCGGCGCCGGTCCCTTGGATGGAAATCTGAGGCGTCTGGCGGCTGAATTTCGCGCCGAAGGTGATGGTGCGGCTGTGGTAGCGACCGTCACGACAAATCTTCGCGCGCAAGTTGGAGACATGGAACGCACCCACCGATTCCCGCTGAATGCGCTCGTGGCGAAGCTCGGCGTTTTCCCCTACAAAGATTTCCACGCATGAATTCGTGAAGTAGGTTCCGCTACCGGCGTATTCCTCGATGAGTTCCAACTCAGCGCCCGGCTCCACCACCACGATGATCCGAGGTTGCGAAATAGTGGCGACGCCATTTGAATGGCTCATGAAAAGCAGGTGCAGGGGGGCTTCCACCTTCACGTTCTTCGGCACGAAGACGTAGGCACCATCCAGGAATCTTGCGGAATTG
>JANOLT010000300.1:0-1843 GCA_031419915.1 Holophagaceae bacterium | reverse complement strand
CCATCATGGCGGGGACCATGAGGTCCACCTCGGGGCCGGGGCGGTGGACCACCACCTGCTGGAGGCGGTGGATTTCAGAAAAAACCGAGAGTTGGATGGGTTGCATAGGCTGCATATGCCTTCAAAGTGGTCTCAGAGACTAGCACAGGCGCTGCGGGACGAAGGACTGGCCCGGCGGCCTCAAGGCCCAGCCCGCTCTGTGACAGTTGCCACTTCCCGGCTGATTGAAGGAGAAGTTCGGGCTACCATGGCTGGGTCTGGAGCGTGCCAGGACTGCCACCTTCGCGCGTGTCGGCAACCTCCGGAAGCATGGGGAACGTTATGTCTCAGACACCGCGACGGGTCATCATCCTGGGGGCCGCTGGCCGCGACTTCCACAACTTCAACACGGTCTACCGTGACAACCCGGCCTATCAAGTCGTAGCCTTCACCGCGACCCAGATTCCCGACATCGCCGGGCGCAAATACCCTGCCGTCCTGGCGGGGAAGCTCTACCCGAGCGGAATCCCCATCTTCGACGAAAGCGAACTGGTGGATGTCCTCCAGCGCGAGAAGCCCGATGTCGCCGTTTTCTCTTACTCCGATGTCACCTACAACACCATCGGCCATCTCGCGAGCCTCTGCATCGCCCATGGTGTGGACTTCGAGCTGCTGGGCGCGGACAAGACCATGCTCAAAAGCTCCAAGCCCGTCATCGCCATCACCGCCGTCCGCACGGGCGCGGGTAAGAGCCAGACCACGCGCTACATCAGCAACATCCTGAAGAAGTTGGGCAAGAAAGTCGTCGCCATCCGCCATCCCATGCCCTACGGCGACCTGGCCATCCAGGCCTGCCAACGCTTCGCGGAATACTCCGATCTGGACAAGCACAAATGCACCATCGAGGAACGCGAAGAATACGAGCCCCACATTGACAACGGATTCATCATCTATTCCGGCGTGGATTACGAGCAGATCATCCGCTCCGCTGAAGCCGAAGCCGACGTGATCCTGTGGGACGGCGGCAATAATGATCTGCCTTTCTATGCCAGCGATCTGCACATCTGTGTCGCCGATCCGCACCGCGCGGGCCACGAGCTGCTCTACCACCCCGGTGAAGCGAACTTCCGTATGGCCGGTGTCATCGTGATCAACAAGTGCGACACCGCTACTGAAGAGAACATCGCCTCCATCGAAGCCAACGCCGCCAAGTTCAACCCCAAGGCCGTTGTGATCCGCGCCAACAGTCCCGTCACCTGCGAGAGCCCAGAGCTGGTGAAGGGCAAGAAAGTCCTCGTCATTGAGGACGGTCCCACCCTGACGCACGGTTCCATGAGCTTCGGCGCGGGCGTCGTGGCCGCAAAGCATGCAGGCGCTGCGGAAATCGTGGATCCATTCCCTTATGCGGTGGCCTCCATCGCCGCCACCTACAAGAAGTATCCCAACGCCAAGGGCATCCTGCCCGCCATGGGCTACGGCGACGCGCAGATCCACGACCTAGAGGCCACCATCGAGGCAACGCCTTGCGATGTGGTCATCAGCGCCACGCCCATCGACATCACCCGCGTGCTGAAAGTGAACAAGCCCATGGTGCGCGCCACTTACGCCTTGGCCGAGGTGAAGGTCGGGCAGTTGGAGGAGGCGATTCGTAAAATATTGAAGGTCTGATCAACCCTGATTTTGCGATTGCATGACCCCCGCTGGCTTCAGGCTTCGGGCTACAGGCTTCAGGTTCGCATCACCAACAGCACAATCCAATGCGAAGCGATTCTTTGCCTGAAGCCTGCAGCCTGAGGCCTGAAGCCAATTTTATCCTGTCCAAATGTAGGATCCGGGATCAAGAAAAACAGAATCTTTACTGTTT
>JANOLT010000299.1:0-6558 GCA_031419915.1 Holophagaceae bacterium | reverse complement strand
CCCGGCGCCGCGGAGAAGGCCCTTCAACTGCTCATTGTAAATCAGCAAGGCGCGGGAAACGCCCAGACGGATGGCCGCGGCCTGTCCGGCGGAACCACCACCACTCACGGTGATGTGCATGTCCCACTTTCCATCCATGTCGCTCAGCACCAGCGCCTGGTGCACCATCATGCGAAGCACGGCATTGGGGAAGAAATCCTCAAGGGTGCGGCCGTTGACGCTGATCTTGCCGGTGCCGGGGCGCAGGAACACCCGCGAAGCGGCGGTCTTGCGTCGGCCTGTTCCGTAGTACTGGTTGATTGCCATATTTTTTCCTCGACGATTTTTCTAAATTTGAAAAACTAAAGCTTGATCTGCATGGGTTCAGGGGACTGGGCGGCCTGCTGGTGATCCGGGCCTTCGTAGACCTTGAGTTTGCGGTACATCGCCCGGCCCAAAGGTCCCTTGGGCAACATGCCCTTCACGGCGGACTCGATGATGCGGCCGGGAAAAGTCTTCTGCATGACATCGGCACGAATCTCTTTCATGGAGCCCGGTCGGGTGGTCATGACACGACGGTAGATCTTTTGCGTGGTCTTCTTGCCCGTCAGTACAGCTTTGGCGGCATTGATCACCACGACATGGTCGCCAGTGTCCAGAAACGGTGTCCAGGTGGGCTTGTTCTTGCCCGAAAGCACTTCGGCCACAGCCGAGGAAAGACGGCCCACGGTCAGCCCAGTGGCGTCCACCAGGAACCACTTGCGCTTGATTTCTTGGCCCTTAGGGAAATAGGTGCTCATTTTGCTGCTCCGAATCGACAATCCTTCAACGACAATGCTTCCAGGCAAACCCACTAATCGCTTGATCCGCGGGAACGCAAGAAAATGAGATTATCGCTCGATGCCAATTGGGTCAAGGATAAGTTTCATCAGGAGGGGCCGTGAAAAGGACTGAAACCCAACAGGCGACCACCTCAGCCCTGTAAGCCGTCGCGTCAAAATAACTTGAACATCACGCTGGTGGACCGGCATAAGTGGCCGTAGCAAAATAACCTGAACTGCACAGGTTATTTTGACGCGGCCACTAACGCCCAGAGCTCCTGGGCGATGCGCGAAGCACCCAGGCCATCCACCAAGGATCGGCCATCTCGGCTCTGTTCGTTGCGGCTGTCCTGGCCCTCGGGACCCAACCACTTCTCCAGGGCTTTTGCGGTGATATCCAGGTTGGCCTCTGGCCCCACGCCCAGATCGAAGCAAGCCGAGGCCTGGGCCAGATCCGCCAGGATGCGGTGCTGCCGCTCGTTCTGGCCCCACGCGGCCACAGGAATGCCCAGGCAAAGGGATTCGGTCAGCGTCACCCCGGCACTGCACCACAGGGCGTCATAGTCGGGAAGCGCTTGGGTGAGATTCGGCAAGCTCTTTTGGATCGAGCATCCAGCGAAGGGTTTGGCCTGGATCATGACCGGAGCCAGAATCGTGCAGGTGCCCCGCCATCGGTCCTCTTCCACCAACCGCTTGAGTACCGCGAAGGACCGTTGCGCCAGGCCCGCGCCATCGCTGCCGCCGAAAGTCACCAGCAGTCGGTGTACCGCCAGGGGTTGCAATGGCTGCCGCTTGGGCCTCCGTTCCAAAGCCGTGCCGGCCACCACGGCAAAGCGAGTGCCACGAAGGACCCGGCAATTCCCATGCTGGCCCTCGAAGGGCCGCACCTTGCGCCCATTCAGGAGCTTCATCGGATGATCGGGAAAGTCCACGCCTTCCAGGAAAGGTTGGAAGAGCAGGTCAGCACTTTCATGCGCATCCCCGTCATCCTCCATCACCGCCACCTTCAGGGGCCTGAGAGCTTCGATTTGCGCTTGATCCAGATCCCACAGGTCCAGTAGCACCACCTTGGATTTGGCCACGAGCTCCTTGGGCAAGGGCGCGGTGGATGCCGTGCCGAGATCCTGGACCTCGCAGGGCAACCGGGTATCCGTGAAAGGATGTAACCCTGAACCCACGCGACGGGCTCGGTCATCCCCAGATATGGCAAGGGTGGCGTGGCCTCCAAGGGCACGCCAGGCCTCTTCAATGGCCAATGCCCGGGCCACATGCCCAAGGCCCAACCGAAGATCGGCGTGGACGCGGAGGATCAGGTGAGGCTGCATGGGTTCCAAAAAGGGTATATCAAGTCTAGCCAATCAGGAAAATCCGGGAAGGGTGGATCAGGTTGGTATGGTGGAACCACCCATTCCTGGAGATCCCTTGACCGACGAGCCTTCTATCAATCCGCATCCAAACCCTGGCGTGAACCAAGCAAAGGAACCGGCCCCCGGCGGCAAAACGGGCCGGATCTGCGGCATCCTGGCCATTGTCCTAGCCCTTACCTGCGTGGGCATCCCCATCGCGATCATCCTCGGCATCATCGCCATCGTTAAGACCAGCAAGGCAAAGAGCATGGCCCGCAGTTACCCCGAGACCTACGAAATGCCATCCAGCGCGGGGCTTATCCTCGGCATCGTGGGCCTCTGCCTGCCCGTTGTGATGCTTCCCTTCGTCGGCATCGTCAGCGCCATCGCAATTCCCGCGCTGTTGGGCCAGCGGGCCCGTGCCCGGGACAAGGCAGCAATCTACAACATGACCAGTCGGTTGAACGATCTGACGGGCCAGTACGACAAACTGGCGGAAACCAAGCAGTCGCCCGAAGAAATCAGGGGCCACCTGGAGACCTATCTGAAAACCTCCACAGCCCAAGATAAAAATCCCTGGAACATGGCTGAACCCGCCTACCGATGGACCTTCACCGAGGGCGGCACCACCCAGGAAGCCACCGAACTCCTTGCCCGGGAACAGGCCAGGGTCCTGGGTCAGGCCGTCTTCCTGTTCACTGCACCCGTTCAGGGCCGCTCCGGTTTTATCGGCGGTGCCGTGAAGGTGCAGAACTCCATCAACGGCGAGAACACGGTGACGAAGGCCGTGATGGTGGAATAAATACCGAGTTGCGCTCAAAAAGATAAAAAAAGCCGCAGATGAACATAGATTCACACCGATTCGTGATCCAAAAAACAAACCACAAAGGTTGTCAGTTCCAAGTCAAGGCGCGCCAGGAGCGACACTTGTCACGCCTTTCGCGGCCCGCAGGCTTTGCGCCCTGCGATTCCCGCGATTCTCATGGTCAGCGGCAGGCCGCAGATCATCATCAGCAGGCCTACGCGCCAGCCCCAGGCAAAGCTGGTGGCGCCGATGAGTGATCCCAGCAGCAGGCTGCCCAGGCCGATCCCCGCATCGAACGCGAACATGAACGTGCCGAAGGCCGCGCCCCGTCGAGCAGGCGTCACCACGTTCAACACCTCCGTGTTGAGCAGCGTGTAGACCATGGAGTAGCCCGCGCCATAAAGCAGCGCCGCGAGCACGTGGCGGACCAGGCCCAGGTGACTCCCGCCCTGTTCCCAACGGCCCCCGCCAAAAGCCATGATGCTCATGCCGACGATGGCCAGCACCAACATCCAGGGCAGCAGCCGGGCAGGCCTTTGCCCGAAGCCCACCCAGGCCATGACCAGGCGCATCAATACCATCCCCATCGCCAGGCAGGAGAGGAAAGCCGAAGGCCATTTGAAACCCAGCGAGATGGCTTCCTGGGTGCTGTAGCTGGTCAGGGCGCCGTAGCTGAAGGCCACGAAAAGGAGCACCGAGGACAACATCAGCACGGGCCGATCCGGCCATTGCATGGGGGGCTTTTCATGTCTTTCAAGATGGGCATCCTCGGGCAGGAATCGCGCGAGCAGAGAAAGCGCCAGGAAGCAAAGCGACAGCAGCAGGCACATGGTGCGGAAGGACCCATGTTGATAAAGCGCCACGCCCACCGAGGGACCGAAGACCACGCCCAGGGGGCTTGCCAGGCCATACCAGCTCATGCCCTTGGCACGTCCATCTTCCGGCAGGATGCCGCCCAGCATGGCCACGGTGGAGGTGATGAGCCCCGACCACACGGCACCGTGGAAGGGCGCCAGCGCGTAGAAGCCCCAGCGCACAGGCAGAAAAGCGTAGGTCGCCATGATCAGCGTAAAGACCGTCGCCGAGCCGACAAGCATCCGCCGATGCCCCATGCGATCCGCCATCTGCCCCGTCACCAGCGCGCCAAAGGAGGATCCCCCTGTGAAGATCGCCAGAAAGAGACCACTCTCCGCCCGCGAAGCGCCCAGCTCAATCAGCCGCAGCGGCGCAGTGGGGAAGAGCTGGAAGGCAGCAAAAAAGGTCAGAAAGGTACAGGACCAGATGAGCAGGAAGGGACGGGTCCAAAGGGTGGGGCGAAGTTCAGGCATCCGATAAGAATCTCATAGCGACGCCTCGGTTTGTTTACCACGCTCGATCATCCTCAGGCACAACACCCAGGCCACCACCAGGCAGGCCGCCCCCGCGCCCCAGCCTAAGCGGAATGAGTAGCGCTGCATGAGCCAGCCGATGGCCAGGCTACCTGCGGCAACACCGGCATCAAAGGCCGCGTAAAGCGCGCCCACCGCAGAGCCCCTGCGCGCCGTGGAGCTTTGGGCCATGACTGCGGAAAAAATCAGCGTGTGGACAATGCCGTAGCCCGCGCCATAGATCAGGGCACCCAGGATGTGGCGAGCCAGTTCTAGATTCAAGCCCAGGAAGGTACCACCGGGCATGGCCGCCAGGACCAGATTCCCCGCGAAGGTCATCACCATCATCCTTGGCACCAGACGCATTGGATCGGCCCCCAGGCCGCGAAGGCCCAGGATGAACCGCATCCCGACCATGCCAAGAGCGAAACAGGTGAGCAGCGCCGATGGCCAGGCCAGGTGCAGCGCCATGGCCTCTTGCGCTGCATAGGGCGGCATGGGGCCGTAGCTCAGGGCCAGCAAAAAAAGAATCGCGGCGGGCAGCCAAACACTGCGTTCGGGCAGACCTAATTTCAGGGGTGGCCGCTCAGCTTTTGGCGGATCCGTTGGCAGCCTTCCCACAAACATGTGTGAAGCAAGAAAGGCGACCCCAAGCAGCGCCATGAGCCAATGAAAGCCCAAGTGCGGGAAGAGCCACAGGCCCAACAGCGGTCCCACCGCCACACCGCCGGGGCTGGCCAGGCCGAAGAGAGACAGGCCTTCGGCGCTATGACCATCTGGCAGCAGTCCACCCACCTTCGCCACCGAAGCCGTTCGCAGCCCCGACCAGAGCAGGCCGTGCAGAGGCGCCAAAGCATAGAAGCCCCAACGTCCTGGCATCAGCGCGTAAGCGCCGAAACAGACTGCGCAGAAAAGCGATGCACCACGCAGCACCCGCCGCTGCCCCAGGTGATCTCCCAGCGGGCCCGTGAACAGCGCGCCAAGCCCGGATCCCACCGTAAAAGCCGCCATGAATCGCCCGCTCTCTGCCAGCGTGGCGCCCATGTCCCGCAAGCGCAGCGGCAACACCGGAAAAAGTTGATATCCCGCCGCAAATATGAAGAAGTAGAAGCCCCAAAGAATGAGGAAGGGGCGGGACCTCAAAATGTCACGGACCTTATGCATGTGAGGCTGACCCAGGGCGAAGCTGATAAAGCAGCAGGAAAACGGGCGGAATAAACCCGGGATCGTCTCTCGGGCATTGGAATAGGCTACCCGACCCCTTGTTGCGCTCCTTCCGTGTTCCTTCTGTCGCGATACGCTGGAGTTTTCGTCCCAGAGGCCATCATGAATCCTGAACAACTCCAAACCGAAGTCGAACGCATCCGCAAGGGTGGCCACGCCAAGGCCCACGAAAAGAACGCTGAGGCGGGCAAGCTCTTCGCGCGGGAGCGGATCCGCCTGCTGGTGGATGAAGGCTCCTTTGTGGAGGATGGCCTTTTTGCCAACGCGCTGCACAAGGAGCTTCCGGCGGACGGCGTGGTGACGGGAACAGCGACGGTGGGGGGTCGTCCGGTGGCGCTCATGGCCAACGATTCGACCATCAAGGCGGGCTCTTGGGGCGCGCGCACGGTGGAGAAGATCATCCGCATCCAGGAAGTGGCCATGCGCATGAAAGTGCCCATGCTCTATCTGGTAGACAGCGCTGGTGCCCGCATCACGGACCAGCTCGATATGTTTCCGGGCCGCCGCCATGCGGGAACCATCTTCCACATGGAAGTTGCTTTAAGTGGGCTGGTGCCGCAGGTGTGTTTGCTCTTCGGGCCTTCGGCGGCAGGCGGCGCTTACATCCCGGCTTTCTGCGACGTGGTGATGATGATCGAGGGCAACGCGAGCATGTACCTGGGTTCGCCACGCATGGCGGAGATGGTCATCGGCGAAAAGATCAGTCTGGAGGACCTGGGCGGCGCGCGCATGCACTGCTCCATTTCGGGCTGCGGGGATTTCCTCTGCAAGACGGAAGCAGAGGCCATCGAACTCTGCAAAACCTACCTGGGCTACTTTCCCCTGCACTGCGAAGATGCCCTGCCCGTGCGGGATTCAAAGCCCGTGGCGGCCAAGGCCAAGCCACTCGGCGACCTCGTGCCCAAGGACATCAATACCGCTTTCCAGATGAAGGATTTCATCGAGGGCCTGGTTGACGAGGGCAGCTTCCTGGAGATCAAGAAACTCTATGCGGGCGAGATCATCACGGGCCTGGC
>JANOLT010000298.1:0-6991 GCA_031419915.1 Holophagaceae bacterium | reverse complement strand
GGAATTCATCCTTGGTCCACCGCTCGGTGGCGTCGGTGCCCAGGAATACGGCGCCAGGAGCCATCAAGCTGAAGTACAAATCCGCGTCGGCCCGCGCCGCCGCGAGATGCCAATCGTCAAGCACAGCTTCGGGAGTCTGTGCGGCCGTAAGCGTGAACACCAGCGCTGGTATCACCGGCATCAATAGCAGAAGCATTTTCACCTCCATCATCGGTTCTTCAGCTTCACTTGGATTCTCATGCTTCCGAAGGAATCCACGGAGATCACTTGCCAGCTCACGGGGCCATCGCTGCCCTTGGAGACTTCGCCCTTTCCTAGATTGAAGGCGGCATCATCCAGTTCCCACCGGCCGCATGGAAATCTGGGTTGGGGAGGCTCCGGGCTATGGGGATGGGCGTCCACGATGCGCACGGGGCCCTTTGGTTCTCCCCCCTCTCCGCTCAACAGGCTTGGATCAATGTGTTCCACCACGAGACCCTCAAACCCTGGCCCCCAGCGGTTTCCCACGCGGCCGCGGTCGAAGCCCCAGGGTCTGCGCACCGAGAATTCCCAAAATGTGTTCGCTTTTCTAGGGTCAGGCACCACAAGCCGCTGCGAGTCAATGCCCGGCGCTCTTCCCAGCGGTGCGATCCACCCATCCCACGCGCTGCCCTTGATCCGTTTTTTCCTGACGAGCGATCTGAAGCGTCCGTTATACCAAAGCTCGCTGATTATCCAGGGCCCAGGATGCGAAGGACTGTAGCCCGTGTCGTGCTGCCAAGGGCCGATGTCTCCATGGGCTGCGTCCCAACCACGATATTGCCCAGCATCCATCAAGTCCCAGATGCCCGCGGTGTTGGGGTCGTCGCAGCCGAGATAGAGATCATCCACGGAGTGCTCACCCATGGCATGGAAGGATTCGTGAACGATATTTCCGAGGGGCGCCTGCTCGGTCATGAATACCACCGGCCAGGTGACTGATTCTTTCCAGGGCAGAGGCATCATGAAGGTCGCCGGTCTGAGATGGGCGTCGTTGTTGGTGATGGATTTTGGCTCGCCCGGCGCGAAGATCCATAAGTGGTCGGGCTTCCCATCCGGTTTCAAGGCGCCGGTCCGGTTATTCACGTGATCGAAATCATGGAGATTCTGGCCCTTCAATTTCTCCAGTACGAATCGCACCATGTCCGCTCTTTGATCGTCATTGCGGGGTTTCGTGTGATGGGGATCTGTGAAATTCAGGATGGCGCCTTCCTCCAACACCAGACTTCCTTTGGACACTTCGTAAAGGTAGTTGGCGGCGGTGGCCTGCCCGGGCTCACGATTGAAGAGCAGGTGCCGCAGCTCGTCTTCGGGCATGGCCACCGGTTCGTCGGCAAAACTCAAGCGCACCACGAGCACCTTTTCCACGCGGTACTCACGTGCAGGCCGAAGCACGATGGTGGCAACCGCGCCATTGCGCATGGGAACCATGTCCCGGGCCCAACCGTCCTTCTCGAAGACCAGCACCGGATGGGTATCTTCTGCGGATCCCAGCATGGAAAAGCGGCCATCTTCGCCGGTGAGATCCCACGAAAACCCGCGGAGGCCCGGCGCCAGGGAGTGATGATCACGGGAGCTGCGGATGCCGTCGTCCACGAAGACCCGCACCCCCGGCACAGCGCGCTGGCCGTCGATGACTTGGCCTGAGAGAGGCAACGCCCCTTGGCTCCGCAGACCAAGAGAGAGGCAGAACAGCACCAAAGTCCGGAGAACGCGCATGAACCAGTCTACCGGATCGCATTCCCGCTTCGGCAGAAGGCCCGTCGGCGCTACAATGGCGGGTTCGGAGCACTTCGTGACTGATCCACAACTGATTCGCAATTTTTCCATCGTGGCGCACATTGACCACGGCAAGTCCACGTTGGCGGACCGATTGCTGGAACTCACCAAGACTGTGGCCCATCGGGACATGCAGGCCCAGATGCTGGATGACATGGATCTGGAGCGGGAGCGCGGCATCACCATCAAGGCCCACGCCGTGACCTGCATGTACACCGCCCAGGATGGCAAAACTTACACGTTGAACCTCATTGATACGCCGGGACACGTGGATTTCACCTACGAGGTGAGCCGCAGCCTCGCCGCCTGCGAAGGCGCGATCCTGGTGGTGGATGCGACCCAGGGCGTAGAAGCGCAGACGTTGGCCAACGCCTTTCTCGCGCTGGAAAACGGCCTGGAAGTTTTTCCCGTGCTCAATAAGACGGACCTGCCCAGCGCGGATCCCGTCCGCGTGCTGGAGCAGATAGATACGGTCATCGGGCTCGTGGATACGGCCCACGCGGTGAACGTAAGCGCGAAGACCGGCGAGAACTGCGAGGCAGTGCTTGAGCAGATCGTCAAGTGCATCCCGCCGCCCCAGGGCGACAAGCTGGGTCCGCTTCAGGCGCTCATCTTCGACTGCTACTACGATCCCTACCGCGGCATCGTCAGCCTCATCCGCATCTTCAACGGCACACTCAAAGCCGGGGATCAGATTCGCCTCATGTCCAATGGATCCGAATACCGCGTAGACGAAATTGGAATCTTCGACCCGAAGATGACCAAGCAGCCTGTGATGTCCGTGGGCGAGGTGGGCTACCTGGTGGCAAGCATCAAGCAATTGACCGATGTGAAAGTTGGCGACACCATCACCCACGCCCTGACCACCAACACCACTCCGGCCACGGAGATGCTCAAGGGTTTCAAGGAAATCCAGCCGGTGGTGTTTGCCGGGATCTTCCCCACCAGCAGCGATGATTTTGAAAATCTCCGCACGGCCATGGACAAGCTGCGGCTCAATGACAGCAGCTTCACCTATGAACCGGAGACCTCCACGGCGCTGGGGTTTGGCTTCCGATGCGGTTTCCTGGGCCTGCTGCACATGGAGATCGTGCAGGAGCGCCTGGAACGTGAACACAATCTGGACCTCATCATCACGGCACCGAGTGTGCGCTATCACGTGTACCTGACGGATGGCGAAGAAGTCATCGTGGACAATCCGTCCAAGTTGCCACCGCTACAAAAAATCGCGCGCATCGAAGAGCCCATCATCGAGGCCACGATTCTCACGCGCGCGGATTTCGTGGGCGGTCTTCTCAAACTCTGCGAGGTTCGCCGCGGCATTCAGCAAAGATTGGAATACGTAAGCAGCGATCGCGTGATGCTCGTGTATGAACTTCCCCTGAACGAAGTGGTGCTGGACTTCTACGACAAGCTGAAATCCCTTTCCAAAGGCTATGCCAGCTTTGATTACCACATGAAGCACTACGCGGAATCCGACCTGGTGAAGATGGATCTCCTGGTGAACGGCGAACCCGTGGACGCGTTGAGCATCCTGGTTCATCGCGCAAAGAGTCAGGCGCTCGGCTTGGCGCTTTGCCAGAAAATGAAGGAAGTGATACCCCAGCAGATGTTCGATGTGGCGATCCAGGCGGCCATCGGCGTCAAGTTCATCGCCCGCACCAACGTGAAGGCCCGCCGGAAGGACGTGACCGCCAAGTGCTACGGCGGCGATGTGTCTCGAAAGAAAAAACTTCTGCAAAAACAAAAGGAAGGCAAGAAGCGCATGAAGTCCATCGGCAACGTGGAGATCCCACAGGAAGCCTTCTTAGCCATCCTGAAGGTGGATAACTGATCTGGGCTGTAGGCTGTGGGCGGTAGGCTGTAGGCAAGGCGCGGCCCGCAACGTTGGAACAGATCTAATCCTTTGCCCCCACAGCCCACAGCCTAAAGCCCACAGCCCCTATGACCCAGCCCGCCATCGAACTCCAACAGCAGCCGCCCAAGCCACCTGCCGGGACGCGCCCCTGGTACTTCCTGACTCCAAGCATGAAGATAGGGCTGATCATCCTGATCGGTGGCCTGCTCTACCTGCGACTTTGGAAGCGCAAGCGCCAACGCGATCATGTCTGTTCCCACTGCGGCCATCGCAATCCGCCGCACCGGGCCCACTGCTCGCGATGTTCGGCACCGCTGTTTGGGGGCGACAAGCCATGAGCTATGAGCTACCAGCTTTGAGCTTTGCTCATGGTTGTTGGCTCATGGCTCATAGCTGTTGGCTCAAAGCTCCTGATTGGCCTGCAACAAAAAACGCGCCCTAAGGCGCGCTTTCCGGGTGCCTCAGGACCCAGGACCCAGGACTTCTAGAACTCGATGTCCATGCCTTCTTCACCGGCAAGTTCGTTTTCTTCGCCCAGCACGGCGCAGGCGGCGCTGTACATCTGGAGAACGGCGGCTTTGCGGTTGCTCAGGTTCGTAAGCAGATCCTTCACCCGCTGCACTTCGGAGGCGATGGTGTTATTGATCTCTTCCACTTCCGCTTTGCAGCGTTCGCGAGTCTGTCCGTAGAACTGGGTTTGATCGTTACTCAGGTCCATAGGGGCCTCCCTGGGAAATGGTGGAGTGGGTGGAACAAGTTTACAAGAGTGATCAAGCTTTCAAATGTAGAGCAAGGGAACCAAGCATACAAAGGTTAAAAGCGCCAGGCGATCCAGATCAGGATGGAAATGATGATCAGGAGCAAAATAAGGGCCCGCGCCACCCAGGGAGAACGCTCGGATTCCATGGATTCCATTTCCGGCAGGGGGATGGGAATCTGCGCTGGCCCAGGCTTCTGGACCACGGCGGTGGTGGTGGGCTGGTCCTCCAGCTTGGCCCGTGACATTTCGCCAGATGACCTTCCCGTGGCCGAAACCGTTGTCCGGACCGCAAACCGGGCGGCCATAACTTCCTCCACCTGCTCTTTGGTGCCCTTGAGCAAGGTGTTCACGTATTCCGCCACATCGTGATCCGTGGGTTCACTGGCTTGCCGCACCAACAAATCTTTGAGGTCCCGTTCCAGGAACCGGGCCGATGGATACCGCATTTCGACATTCTTTTGCAGGCACTTGTTCACGATGGCGGCCACTTCCCGCGAGATGGAGGGATTTATGGATTGCACATCACTGATCCGGCCCATGCGGACCTTCTCCAGAACCCCAAGTTCCGAGTCCGCGTGGAAGCAGCGTTCACCCGTAAGCAATTCGAAGAGCACGAGGCCCAACGAATAAAGATCTGACCGGTTATCCAGGGGCTGGCCCAATGCCTGCTCGGGGCTCATGTACAGGAGCTTGCCTTTCAGCGCGCCCGCAAGGGTCTGGGTGTTCTTCGTGGCGGCCTTGGCGATGCCGAAGTCCACAAGCTTCACCGCGCCATCACTGCTGATCAGGATGTTCTGGGGGCTGATGTCGCGGTGCACCAGCTTCAGCTCCCGATCGTTGAGAGCCTTCTTGCGGTGGGCATGATCCAAAGCCACCGCCACCTTCATGGCCACGAAAGCAGCCACAGGTTCGGGAAATGGCAGGCGATACTCCCTGACCTTTCGGAGCAGGGCGCGAAGATCCTTGCCGTCCACGTACTCCATGGCGATGTAGTAGGATCCCGAAGCTTTGCCGAGATCAAATATTTGCACGATGTTCGGGTGGGTCAGCTGGGCCGCCAGCTTGGCCTCATCAATGAACATGGTTACGAATTCTTCGTTGTCCGAAAGATGGGGCAGGATGCGCTTGATGGCCACGATCTTCTGGAAACCCTGCACACCGCGCTGCTTGGCCTTGAAGAGTTCCGCCATGCCTCCCACAGCGATCTTCTCCAGCAGATAGTAGTTCCCGTATTCCTCCAGCACGGTGTCAGGCATGGGTTCGGACATATCCGGGAAGGCCTGGATGCCCAAGGGACTGGGCGGCAAGGGTGCCGGTGGGCGATCCATGATCGTGGGTCCCGCAGGACTCGCGGAGCTGGTGGAGCTCGTTGGCTCAGCCTCCAATGCGAAGGGATCCAAGATGCCGGAGATGCCACTCAGGGTGTACTCGTCATCCTGCTTGCCATCAGTCTTGGTAACAATCTTGGGGGGAGGCTCGGGGGATTTGTCGGCGCCAAACATCGGCAGCGGCTGGACAACATTCTCCTGAGCCACTGGTGCGGCAGCGGCACTGGCCTTCCCTTCGAGTTCTTTCAGAAGGCTTCCGAAAATATCATCACTATCCAATCCTGCCTTTGGCGGCAGCGGCTCCGATGAGGGGAGCCCGAAAGGGTCGATTTTCATGGCCCGGGTGGCCGCGGGGGAAGGCACCGATGAAGCGATTGAAGCGATGGGCGAAGGCGATGAACCTGTGGGCAGCAAGGCCGGTTTCAATGCAGCTTTGGGAACAGGATTGAGTGTGATTTTCGGGATGCCTTGAACCGTTGGCACCGGTTGCACTTTGGGCGCCGCCAGATGAAATTTCGGCAATTGAATCTTAGGCATTACGGGTTTCGTTTCTGCGGATTTTGGAATGGCTGGCGGTGGCGTTTGGCCTTCAATATCCGCCAACAGATCCCCAAAAATATCCTCCGGGCTTAACCTGTCAGAAGTTCTCGACAGGTTCAGTTTATAAGCGCGAAGAGCCGGAGGCCAGGTCTGGATGGCGTCCTCTTTGGGCAGGTAGCCCTTGAAGACTTTAGGGAAGTTCGCGTAGGGCGCCGTTTCTTCCCCACGCAACACCAACACGGGAAGGTCGGGGTTCCGCGCCAGAAAGAGTTTCGCAACATCGAAGGAAGCCTCAGCGCTATGGGCCGGATTCAGTAGGATGAGGTTCGGTTCCAGGCCCCAATCAATGAAGTGGCGCGCTTCCTGATTCGTGGCCCAACGGATATCCCAGCCATCCAACTCAAGGGAAGCCACCAATGCAGGCGATTTAAAGGACTCGCCATCCACAACAAGCAGGAGGGGTCGGGACATACCTTCTTCTGAAAAAATGAAAGTGTAGCCTTTATACGAGGATAGCGGCAACCAAGCCGCATGTCCCACTTGTTGGCCTAAGCGGAATTCGCCCATGGAGAAAAAGCCCTTCAGGCTCGTCTCCGTTGCGCTTGCCAACAAACTGGCCCGGATCGCCTGGGTCGTGCTGACGCGCAAGGAAACATATCATACCAAAGGTCATTGGGTTTGACCGACATGAGCCCAATCCCGCAATCC
>JANOLT010000297.1:0-2639 GCA_031419915.1 Holophagaceae bacterium | reverse complement strand
TGGATCACACGTAGCGTGAGTCCGTCGCCGGGCCACCTGAATTCGCGGGCTGGAAGCCCGCAGGCGCTACGCGCCCCGCGAAGCGATTTCGGGCCGGAATCAAGAGTGGTTGAGCTTTGTGTCTTTGTGGTTTGTTTTTTGGATCACGAATCGGTGTGAATCTGAGTTCATCTGCGGATTCATTTATCTTTTTGAACGCAACTTGGTATTACTCGCGTTCGTTGGCGCCATTCGCGGTTCCATTTTTTTGAAACCACTTGATATCGGCCCGCCAAGGGGCGTGGGAGTTCGGCGCAAGCGCTCAAACCTTTTGGTCTGGGCCCTCGACTGAAGGGCTGGACGTGGCCTCGACGGTGATGGTGTGCGCGGCATCCGCTGGCGTTACATCTTTGGGCTCTACGTCCTTGGGGAGCCCTGAAGCGGGAGCCTGTGTGTTCAGTCCCCGGGTGGCGATGGCGAGAGCGATGGTCCAGGTGGGCGCAAGGACCAGCCCAGGAATCAGCTCCACGACGATCGAGGGAAGAAAGGCCCAATGCCAACCCACAAGCCTTGAAAGCACCGCCATGGCCAAGAAGTCCAGGATTATCACGGGCGGCGAAAAAACACCCGCGGCGGTGGTTGGAAGTAATATCTGGAGCGCGTCAGTACCCACCGCCACCACCCAAGCGGCTTTCAATCGGAGGGGAGAAACCTCGCTGCGCATCAAATCACCAATTGTTCCCAGGACACGTTGAAGTGATCGAGAATGCCCTGGCGTTCCTTCCGCTCCTGCTCGCCGATGCTGGTGTAGGCCTTGGCGAAGACCACGCGTCGCACGCCCCGTCGCACCAGCGCACGGGCGCAGGTCAGGCAGGGCTCGTGGGTCACGTAGGCGGTGGCCACCGGGCCATCGCAAAATCCGAGCGCATTTTCTTCAGCGTGGCTGGTGTGCAGGCAGCGGGTGGATTCATTGCAGGTTTCAGGCGTGCAGTGCGGCATCCCTGGCAGCGCGCCATTGAAGCCGGCCGCGGCAATGCCGCCATCGGGGCGCAAAAGAACAGTCCCCACTTTCAGTCGGCAGCAGGTGCCGAGACGGCTCAATTCCTGCGCCATGCGCAGGAAAACTTCATCCTTGAGGGCCGAGCGGGTAGTTGGCGCAGCGTTCGTATCGGTCATATGAAGGCATCCATAAAACTTCATCCTAGCGAATACCAGCGCGACTTTGATCTTGGATTTTGCAGTTGGCTAGGTACTAACTGGCTATCAGCAAACAGCTATCAGCTTTGAGCTTCATGGGGATGCGGCCGTAGGCCGCGTCTTACTAATGGCGCGCCGGAGGCGCCTCCACATCAGCTCATAGCTCATGGCTCATAGCTCATAGCTCATAGCTGATAACTGATACCTCATCAATTCGCCAGCAACACCTTGCCATTGCGCCCAGGTGCATCGGCCTTCTCAATGGCGGCCTGGAAATCGGCCAGAGGGAAAACGGCCTCCACTGGTGGAGATACCTGGCCTTTGGACATGGCTTCCAAGAGATCGTTGATGATCGCATCGCGTTCATTTTTGGGCGTGCGGATCTTCCAATCCGTAAGCCAGAAGCCACGGATGGTGAGCGTGCGGAAAATCAATTGGCCGCCTGCCACTTTGAGCGGATCCATGGAGAGCGCGCCATAAACCATCAGGGTTCCATCGCGCTTCAGCAGCATGGCCACCGATCCCCCCAGGCTTCCGCCTACCGAATCCACGCCGGCGGCCGCGCCCCTGGCCCCCACGATCTCCTGGGCCTTGTCCATCCAATTTGGGCCCTCGGTGCAAAGCACCGCGTCCGCGCCTTCGGCCAACAACTCGGCCACTTGCTCTGGTCGGCGCACCAGATTCAACGTTTTGTAGCCACGCAGCTTGGCGATCTGGATGAGGCAGCGGCCCACGACGGATCCCGCGGCGGTCTGAACCAGCCATTCGCCGGGCCCAAGTTTCAATTCCTCCACGGCCATGATCCAGGCGGTCAGGGGATTTACGATGACCTGGGCCGCGGCTTCATCGGTCAGACCATCGGGAATGGCGACCAGGTTTTCAGCTGTCGTGACCACGTACTCCGCCCATGTGCCCTGAACGCCGAGAGGCACCACGCGCTGACCGATGGAGAAGCCGGAAACCCCCTTCCCCACCGCATCCACCAAGCCCAGACCCTCGAGCCCCGCGATGGCGGGCAGCGGTGGTTTCCGACCATAGACTCCCTTCACCTGAAGCACATCGGATGGATTGATGGGGCGCAATTTCATCGCCAAGCGCACTTCGCCCGGGCCCGGATTGGGCACGGGGAGTTGTCTCATCCGCAGAACTTCTTTGGGATCGCCGGGCAGCTCGAATTGCAAAGCGCGCATCAATTTCACTGGATTCATTTCTGTTTCTCCTTTGAAACTGGGCCGATCTGGGCTCCTACATCCGCCACGGAGATGGGCCAGGCCTCCCGACTCCCTTCCTTCACCGCCATGCCCGGCGGCAGTGGAAAATAGGTCGGCAGAGCGATGGTCGGCGGGGGCGCCTGGGCCAAGCCCGCGTAGCCCGCGTAGCCCGCGAAACCCGCAGAACAAATCAATGCGACCAGCACACTGCGGAGATGGATGGAGATCATGCCTCCATGGTATCGGGATGGC
>JANOLT010000296.1:0-15672 GCA_031419915.1 Holophagaceae bacterium | reverse complement strand
CCGAAACTAGACCCAACTGCCGCCAAGCCCAGCCTGGATCAGCTTCAGCAACGCTTGAAGGAGTTGCGGGAGAGCAATGCCAAGGAGGCCGAGAGGCTGAAGCAGGGCAAGGGTGAGGCCAGACCCGCATCGCCTCCTTTGCAAGAGGCGCCAACTTCCACAGGGCAGGAACACGCGAAACCAGAACCTCAGGGTCCAACGCCTGCATTGCCTCCCACCACACGCATCCCCCTGCCACAATCGCCGTCCGCCGCGCTCTCAAGCCCGCCCCGGATCCTTTCCAGGGCTGCGCCAAACTTCCCCCGCCGGGCCAGGGAAATGCGGTTCGAGACCGGCAGGGATCATGTGGTGCGCCTCAGCGTCACGGTGGATGAACGAGGACAGCCTTCCGCCGTCACGGTGCTGGAGGGCGTTCCAGGCATTTATGGCTTCAACGAGGAAGCCATTTCAGCCGCGAAACGTTCCACCTACGCGCTAGCCACCTGCTCAGCAGGAAACCATTGACGTGGTTTACGTTTTCAAAGCCGGACGATGATTGTGGCTAGATCTATGGACGCTGTTCCATAGAGAAGGTTGGGTCTTCTTCTTTTTTCGCGGGGCTCTCCAGCGATTCCACCCGGCCTTCCCGCCACACCATGAATACCCCTTCAAAGGCCCAGGGAAGGGCAATGCCGTTGCCTTCCACTTCGTGGGTATGGAAGTGGCCGGTGATGAAAACACTTTGAGCATGGGCCATTGCCGCCGCGCGAAAGGCATCCCGGGGGAAGGCCAGTTTGTAGGCGCGATTGGTGGTGCGCATCTGTCTTTCCAGCTTGGTGGCGATGAAGGCCGCCAGCCTGCCTGGCATCGCACGGAACAGCAGCCACATGGGGCCCGAACGGGAGATACGGTTCCACAACCGGTACTGCCAGTCCCGGGCGTTGATCAGATCCCCGTGTTCAAAAGCCAGATTCTCGCCTTCCAGGGCACCCCCCACGCCTTCGCCCATGAGATCAAAATTTTCCGCGTGACAGTCCAGAAAAAATTCCCGATTGCCCATCCAGAGTCCCACCCACCGCCCGGCCCGGCGCCGCTCTTGCACCCAGGACAGGAAACTTCGCTGGGCGTCGGACGTCATCCCTGGCAACCCGGCCCAGACATCGAAAACATCCCCCAGAAAGAGCCAGTCAGCATCTGGATGTACCCGCGTGGCCGCTTGTAGACCCACCAGTTCATCGCTCCAGTGGGGATCCGCCACCAGGATCAATGGCCTGGATGGGTCAGGTCTCTTGGCATTGCCGCGGTGCCAGCCCCAAGCCACGAGGTTGCGGGAGCGTAATCGGGCCAGGGTGATGAAGGCCAATCCCGCAGCGGATCCCAGGATCATTAGCAGCCACGAGCCCCATCGGCCCTGGCCCATGTGGCCCCTGCCCAGCATCAACAGTGCCACTAGGCTCGAGATAGCCAAGGTGACGAAAATCCTCAAGTGCCGACGGTAGGAGGGCAAATCTACGCGTCCTTTCGCAAGCAGAGGCTCCACCCCGGCGGCGAGAAGAAAGCCCGGAAGCAGGGAAATCAGAATTTCGGTGAGCGCCATGCCTTCATTCCAACATATAGCTTAGGGGCCGTCGCAAAATAACCTACGCAGTTCTGGTTATTTTGTAACGGCCCCTAACGATCCCATTGAAATTGAAGCGTGAACATTCCGGCGCTCCATGAGATACTGGAAGGTCACGTGTACTTGTAGCTATGCGCGAGGTTCCATGCCGCTTTCCCAGTACAAACTGCTATCCAATTGCACCGACGAGCAGCTGCGCAGGATTTGCGAATATCGCAAGTTGCCCGTTCCTAGAGCGTGGGAGGAAGAGCCCGAGGGCCGCAATCGGCTGCTGAAGACCATGGTCTTCCATCTCGAGGATTACACGCAGCTCTCCAACACCCTTGCGGATCTCGAAAGCAAGGATCTGCTCGTGCTCAAGCATTTGGTGGAATCAGGCACACTGCCCGAACCGGGCCTGGAAGGCCATCTGGCGGACCTGGGGCTCATCCTGCCCGGTGGCGATGGCTGGGTGGTCGCGGAGAGCGTGGCCGACGCGCTGGCGGATTTCGACGACTGTTCTTTAAGTTTTCAGGGGGAGCCAGACGCACTGTTGCAACCCGCTCCGCTTTACGGTTTCTCCATGGCGCTCACATCCGTACTGCTGCGCTGCGTGGTGGGTATTCGCGTTCTCAAGGGCGGTCTGCCGGCGAAAAAGGATCTCACCCAACTTCTCTCTCGCAATGTCTTCCTACAGGAAGATCGCGATGCCACGCTGCTTTTCACCCTGTTGCATCGTCTTGGATTTCTGTGGAGCCGCGAGGGCCGCGTGGACACTTTGGTGCCAGCGGTGCTGATTCATCCCCCCAGGTGGGTGGCAGAGCGCTCCTTCGCCAGTCTCCTGGAGCACGATCTCACCCTGTGGGATATGCCCCCCGCGGAAGACCGCCGGTTTTTCATGGAACACCTGCTGGAGCGCCGAGGACAGGTGCTTTCCATCCAGCCCTTTCTCGCTTTTCTGAAAACGCTTCACTCGCTGGATGAAAACCGCACCCGCACTTCCTTTCTACCCTTTCTGGGGCGCATGGGCCTGATCGCCATGGATGGGACCCGCGAACATTTGAGTCTCACGGCCCATGGCGAGGCCCTGGCGCAGGAATACCTGCTTCGCGATCTGCGCGGCACCGATGCGCATTGGGCGCCGCTCATGACCGAACCGCCCTTGGTGTTGCAGCCCACGCTGGAAGGGCTCACGCCCATGTTCCAGAACCCGCACCGCCTTCTTAAACTGGCGCAGCTGGCTGAGGTCGAAGGCCTGGACACCATGGTCACCTTCCGCATCGGCCCCGATACTTTGGTGCGCGCTTTGGATTTCGGACTCAGCCTTGATGACATCAAGCACCGGCTTGGAAATCGCACTGGCGATTCCAGTGCCGCCATGCCGTCAACGCTGTTTCAGCTGCTGGATGATCTCGGCCAGCGTGTGGGTGAAGTGGAAGTGCAGCAGGGCAAACGCCTGGTGCGGACGAGAACCGCCCACTTGGCCGATGAACTGCGCCTTCGGCCCGAGCTTCTTCCTCTTAAACTCGTCCCCATTTCCGACACCGTGCTGGAAGTGCAGGGCAATGGCAACACCTACGCCCTATTGAAGGCCGCGGGCTATCTGCCCAAGCCGGGCCGGTTCCTGCCGGTGAGCCTGGACGAAGAAGAAGATCTGTATCTTTGGTCCATGGCCTGCCTTTCCTTCGTAGATGAAAAAGGCATGAATCACCATCTGGAGCCCGTGCGGCAAATGGTCCGCGCCGCCTTGCAAAGACTCCATGACGAGGATCCGAATCTCTTTCAGGAAGTGCAAAAGCGTGTGCCCATGCTGCACCTGGGGGGAGGCAATCAGGCCGCCGAAGAGATGCGGCTCATCCTCGATTACGCCGCTGGCCGCAACCTCATGGTGGAACTCACCTATTTGCCGCCGGCTGCCCATCGCACGCAGTTACGCCGCGTCACGCCCCGCACCATGGAGGGCGACCACCTTCAGGCCTTCTGCCATTTGCACCAAGAAGAAATGGCATTCCGCCTGACCCGTATCCAGGGGGCACGCCTGCTCAACGAGCGCGGCTGGAACCCCGGCCAGGCGCAGGCAGGGTGAGGGCTTACTGCGCCTTGACCCGATCCTGGGTGGCGGGTGGGAGCACCAAGGGCTGTTTCACTTCGATGACTGGATAGTCAGATATTGAGGGCTTGTTCGGCGTGAAAGTCGTCGTACCCGTTGCCCTGCGATCCTTGGTGGAAGCGATCATGGTCGCGGATTCAGGAATAGGGGAAGTGATTCCTTTTCGGGAAGCGGCGCGGCCATCGCGATCGCGGCTCACTTGGGCCCGTGAGGATTCATTGGCCCGCTCAGCCTTGTTCTTTTCAGCGGCGGCATTGGCGGCATTGGTTGAGTTGATCGCAGCAGCAGCGGCCGCGCGATCCGCGCGATTCTTCTGCTGGAAGCCCCAGGCCCCTAGAGCGCCAAACCCCGAGATGACAAGCGCCACGGGAAGGCCCGCGGCCAGCAGCATTCGCATGGGCCGGTTGCGGGCGGTGTTGCGGCGGCGCAGGGATTCGGCACGAAGGCTTTCGGCGAGCTTCACCATCTCGGGCGTGGGGCTCGCGTCGAAGAAATTCGATTCAAAACCGCTGCTGGGCAAACCTACAAGACCGCGCAGTTCGGCGCGCAGTTCGCGGTCCTCAGTGGATTCTTCTTGGCGGGCGGGATCAAGCCAGGGCATGGATGCCTCCGGGATTCAGTTGGTCTTTGAGCTGGGCCTTCGCTCGATGAATGCGGGTCTTCACGGTCGCCTCAGGGATGCTGAGGATGTCGGAGATCTCACGGATGGAAAGGCCTTCCACCACGAAGAGCCAAAGGGCTTCGCGGAATGTGGGGGACAGTGTGCGCATGCGTTCGCGGATTTCCCGGTTCAACAGCTGGTCTTCGGCGTCCGCGGCCCGGCCGGGCTCCATGACCACCTCAAGGCTGAGATTCTGGTTCTTCATGGGGCGGCGTTCGGTGAGCGCCAGGGTACGCACGGTGCCGTAGAGGAACGCCGTGGGGTGTTCTACAGCCACCTGGCGCTGCATCAGGATGACAAAGGCCTCCTGGGCGATGTCCTCGGGGTAGACCGCGCCAAAGCGACGGCCATAGTTCACCAACCGCGGATAGAGCTCTGCGAAAGCACTGTAATAATCCGCAGATGTGCCAAAAGGGGAATTTTCGGCCAAATGGCCTTTGGGCTTGAGTGGTTCAATGGGTTCATTGAGCCTTTGGGGGCTTTGCATGCGTCGCTCCAAGGCTTAGATGCCCGGGCAGGAAAGAAGGTTCCTGAAGGGGACCGGGGTCCCTCTTGGATAGTCTAGAACCATGGACCCCATCCTGCATCCGAATCCATTGAAGCCCTGGGCCGACACACTCCGGGAACTGGGTGTCATGGGCCTGGTTCGGGAGTCAGTGACTGAGGCTGCACCGACTCACGCCGCAGTACGACCCATCGAGTCTCATGCGCCGGCTCCCCCTGCGGCGGCCCGCCAAGTCCATGGGGTCGCCAAGCCAGCACAAATCCGCTCTGCCCAGGCCCCAGGCTACCTGCCTCCGGATGATCCAGTTGGGAACCCGCCCTCTGAAGTCTGGGCTTCCGCTCCAGATCTGCTTTCACTAGCGAACTGCATCCAAGGCTGCCTGGCTTGTCCGCTCGGGCCTGGACGCTTCCGTTTCGTCTTCGGCGAGGGTGATCCAAAGGCCCGGCTCATGTTCATTGGGGAAGGCCCAGGAAAAGACGAGGACCAACAGGGACGGCCCTTTGTGGGCAAAGCAGGAGAGTTGCTGGACAAGATGATCGGGAGCATCGGGTTCAAGCGGGACGAGGTTTACATCGCCAATGTGGTGAAGTGTCGGCCTCCGGACAATCGCACGCCCACCCCGCAGGAATCCCAAACCTGCCTGGGTTACCTGAAACGGCAGATCGAGCTCATCAATCCGAGCGTCATCGTGACGTTGGGAGCCACGCCATTAAAGGAACTCTTGGGCGTTCAAATCGGCATTACCAAGGTGCGAGGGTCCTGGCAACGGCTGGAACTGCATCGGGCCATTCCGGTCATGCCGACCTTCCATCCGGCCTACGTTTTGCGCCAGTACACCCACGAAGTCCGCAGCGCTGTTTGGGCGGATCTGAAGGCCGCGCGGGCCTGGCTGGAAGAGCATCCCTGACCAGAAAAGCACTGGTTATTTCGTAACGCTCGCTGCGCCGTCCCCTGTCCGGCATAAGCGTCCGTAACGAACTAACCAGAAAAGCACTGGTTATTTCGTAACGGTCGCTGCGCCGTCCCCTGTCCGGCATAAGCGTCCGTAACGAACTAACCAGAAAAGCACTGGTTATTTCGTAACGGTCGCTAAGCTTTGGGAAGAGGATTCTCCAATGCGCCTGTTCAGTTTCATGATGGTGGTGCTCATCGGTGCCGTACTGGTGCTGCTGTCCAACCTGTATGTCACCAATTCCGCGCTGTTCAACCGCCAGATGCTCCTTTATGGGGACACCCAGATCCGCGTGTGGGTCTTCACCCTCGTGGTTCTCGCGGTGGGCTTTCTCATCAACCTGATCTACAACGGCTACGCCGCGCTCCGGGACATGGTGAAGGGCCTGAATGCATCGGCCGCGACCCGTATGGGCCGTCGCCTCTCCAGCCGCCTTTCCGATGCACGAGCCCTCATCGCCCACGGCCTCATTTCCAAAGCCAAGGTGATGCTGGAAGAAATGTTCACCGATCACCCCGATCACGAGGGCACGACCATGCTTTATGGCGATGTGCTCCTGAAGGCTGGGGAAGCTGAAGCCGCAGCAAATCATTTCCAGAAGTTCTGCCTGAAGCACCCGGACCACGTGGAAGCGCGCTACCAGTTGGCGGAGGCCCTGCTGGCCTCGCGCAATTCCGATGGCGCCACGGGTGTGCTGAAAAAAATTGTTTCCGCGGCACCCAAGCAGGCCTTGCGAGGTCTGCGCCGCCTGCGTGCCTTGCACACCGAAGCCCAGCGCTGGGAAGAGGCCCTGGATGTGCACAAAAAGCTGCTCTCCCATTTTTCGGGCGAACTCAGTGCCGGAGAAAAGGCTCAAGGAATGGCCCTGGCCCACCAGGTCGGGCTACTGAAGGTGGACGCGGATCAATACAAAGACGCCGCGCAGGCCTTCCAGCAAGTGGTGAAGGACGACCCCAACTTCATTCCCGCTTATCTGTCCCTGGGCCGATGCCGCATCCTTCAGGATCAGGAAGACCAGGGTTTGGAAATATGGGTGGAAGGCTTCCGTAGCACCGGTGAAGGCGCATTCCTACAAGAGATCGAGGACTATTTCATCCAGAGTGGACGGCCTGAAGAAGGTCTGGCGGTGTTGCGCCGCATCTCCGCCACCAGCGAACATGCGGTGCTGGCGAAATTCTTTCTTGGCAAGATGCTCTACCGTTTGGAAATTCTGGATGAAGCGCTGGAGCAATTTCTTGAAGTGCGCAGCCAGGTGGTCTATTCGCCCATCCTATATTTCTACATGGCGAAGATTCACAGTCGCCGTGGGCGCCTGGACGCAGCGTTGAACGAATACCGCCAGCTGCTTCGCAACCTGGGTGTGCTGAAATTGCGCTTCGAGTGCGGTGTCTGCTTCAATCGCACCACCGATTACACCGACCGCTGCGAACATTGCGGTGCCTGGAACAGCAGCCACTTCCTGTTCAAGGAAAATGAAATGCCAGAAGTCCCCTTGCGCGGCGAAAGTGGGCAGTGGAGCACGATGGGGTGAAGCAAGGCACTAGGCTGTGGGCCGTAGGCGGTGGGCTGTAGGCCTCACTGCGAAGCTGGCCAGCGGACCGTGTAGATCATCCGCTCCATGGCGCGGGAATAAGGTGTCCAGTGATTCTCACCGGCTTCCTTGATCCCCCGGAAGATGGCTTCCAGCTTGCCGTCCAGATCATCGAGGTAATGGACAAGCAATGCTTCAGGGGTCTTGGGGAGCACCGGGCTGCCGAACTCCAGTTTCCCGTGATGGCTCAGCACGATGTGCAGCAATTGCACCCGCAACTCTTCAGGAAAACTTTTGATCTTGGCGGCCTCGCGATTGATCCACTCACATTCCATGGAGATGTGGCCGATGAGGTTGCCTTCATCGGTATATCCAAAACTTCGCTGGTAGCTGAGCTCGGCAGTCTTGCCCACATCGTGGAGAAAAACGCCCGCCAGCACGAGATCGCGGTTCATCTGCTTGTAGTGGCCGCAGGCCCGCTCCGCCATGGCAAGGATGGAAAGCGTGTGTTCCAGCAGGCCGCCCAGGTAGACGTGGTGCATGCCTTTGGCGGCGGGGGCTTTGGAAAAGGCTTCCCGCAAGGCGGCGTTGTCAACAAAGAGCGCAGTGAGGAGTTGCCGGATCCATGGATCTTTCACCGACGAAATGATGCCATCCATCTCCGCGAGCATTTCAGGAACAGGGCGCAAGCTTACCGGGAAGAATTTTGAAAAATCCCCCACTTCGGAATCCGGCGCGAAGCGCACCTTGTCGAGCTTGATCTGGGTGCGGCCGTTGTAGCTCGAAATGGAACCCTTCACCTTGAGAAAGGCATCCTGCGTGATGCTTTCCATGTCGCCTTCGATGGCTCTAACGTCCCAGAGAAAACCCTTCAGGTCGCCCGATGCGTCCGACAGTTTCAATTCCAGGTATTCGGAGCCTTTCGCGCTGATCTTGAAAACAGCTTCCTGGGCCAACAGGAATCCCGTGAAGGCATCCCCCTCTTTCAGTGTGCGGAGGAGTGGCTGATCGGGTGTCGAAGTGGGCAAGGGTCTCTCCTGAAGCTAGTGATTAGTTGGAGATTTTGGATGGCTCAAGGTGGGATCCTCACCGCCGCCCTCTTCCCACGTGAGACGCTTTTCTTCAAGCACTTCCACGAAGCTCCATTGATCATGTTTGGCGGCGCTCATTTCAGGCAGGGCCAGTACGCGCACTTTCAGAAGGCGGTTGTAGAGCGGGAACTGCAGTTCGTCGCCAGCCTTCACTTCCCAGGCGGCCTTCTTGGGGGCGCCGTTGACGCGCACCATGCCCTCATCGCAAAGCTCCCGGGCAAGTTCCCGGCGCTTCACCAGATGGGTCTTCTTGAGAAAAGCATCGAGGCGCACGGCACCATCCTACGCCTGAAATCAAAGGATTGGATCAACCCTTGAGGATTTGGTCCTTGGGTACCATGAAACGCACATTGCCGCGAGTTCGCAAATTAGCCAAGTACTGCTGGATGGCGTTTTGTGCCTTGGGCTCTTGGAGCTTTTCCATGATCTGGGCCTTCACTTCAGCAAAGGGCCGCGCTTCTTCATTTTCCGACTGGATGAGCTGCACCAGGATGATGTCCTTATCTGTGTCGATCGGTGCCGAAATCGCGCCAGCTTTGAGGGAAAGAGCGGCCTGTTCGATGGTGGGTCGCATCAGACCCTTCTCCATCCAGCCCAGATCGCCACCGGTATCCTTGCTGGCGCTGCTGCTGTACTGCTTCACCAAATCTTCAAAGGACTTGCCGGCCTTAAGTTCTTCTTGCACCTTGGCCAGAGTAGCTTTGGCCGCTTCACCCTCTTGAGGCGTGGCGCCCTTGGCCAACACCAGTTCGCGAATGCGGAATCGGGTGGCCTTCTTGTATTCGTCTTTGTGGTCTTCGTAATAGGCCCGCAGTTCCTGATCCTCGATGGCGATCTTGGTGTAGACCTCGGAGCGAAGAACTTCTTGTTGAAGAATCTGCTGCTTGGTGCGCTTCAGGTATTCCTGAAGCCCGATGCCCATGGAACCGCGCAAAGCTTTTTCGAAATCCGCATCCGTGACGAAATTGTTCTGCTTTTTGATGTCTTCGACATAGGCATGAAGATAATCGTCACCAATACGTTGCCCGAGACCCAGATCATTGGCCTTGTCTTCCACCAGGAAACTGTCAATCAGGCCTTGAAGCGTCTTTTCCCGGCCTTCCTTCAGCTTCTCGTCCAGTTCCTTGCCTGAAAACTGACGGTAGAGCGCCGCGTGTTCCTGCTCCACCGCTTGCTGGAATTGGTGACGGGTGATGATGTGGCTATTGACGATGACCAGGATCTCCTCACGCATATCCGTAGCGGTCGTAGCAGTCATAGGAACGTTCGGTGCCAAAGCGTCGAGGGCAGGGCTTGCGCCGAGGGTTGGGAAGAAAGCCAAAAAGGGCGCGAGGAAGATCCGAGTGGTCAACATGGGTTCAGCTCAATCGTTCTTTTTGGTAGAGGTCGTCGTATCGGCCTTCTTGACTGGAGCGTTTGTCTTCTTGGATCCTGCGGCAGCCTTCGGCGCGGTTTTGACCGGGACGTCCGCTTTCGCGACGCTGGTCTTGGATTCGCCGTAGTACTCGTAAGGGATCACCTTCTTGATCCCGTCCAGGTATTCGTTCCAGACCTTCTCCTGGTGCTCGGCTTGAGCCATTTGAGGAATGTCTTTGGATACGGATTCAAAAGGCTTCAGGGCACCCTTCGGGGCCTTGGCCGTGACTTCCACAATGTGGTAGCCGAACTGGGTCTTCACCGGCTCGCCCACCACACCAATGGCTTGGGTTCTCACCGCATTGCCGAACTCGGGCACCATCTTGCCCGGATCAAAATCCTCATAGAGACCGCCATTTTCCTTGCTGCCCGGATCGTCGGAGTATTCCTTGGCGAGATCAGTCAGCTTCTTGCCGGTCTTCAACTCGGCCTGGATCTTGGTCAGTTTGACCTTGGCGTCCGCATCACTGATGCCGTCCTTATCCTGTTCGCTGGCCTTCACCTTCACCAGGATGTGACGGGCGGAATAAGTGTCCGCGGTGGTCTGAAATTTGTCCTTATGGGTCTCGTAGTAAGCCTTGGGGTCAACTTCGGCCTGTTCAATCTTCTTCTTCAATGTCTCGCTGTCCCTTGACATCAATTCCGTGGCGACGATCTGGTCGGCCGCGAAGGCGAGCTTCTTTTTGAATGGGTCCGTGTGATGAAGGCCGAGTTTCTTGGCTTGAGCGACCAAGAGACGAAATTCCAAAAAGCTCTTGATGTACTGCTCGTGAGCTTGAGGACTCGACTCCATCTGCTGGCGCTGCTGGGGAGTGATGCCCTGGAGTCCCTGCTCGATGTCGGATTCACGAATCAGCTCGTCGCCGACCTTGGCGATGAGCTTATCCGTGGGAGCCTTCGCACCAGGACCCGGCAGATTCGGTGAACTGGCAGTCACACCAGCCACTACGCCTGCATTCTGCTGCACCTTGGGTTCGGGCTTGGCTACGGGTTTGGCGGTCTGGGCCACGAGGCTCAGGCTGGCGAGGGTGAAAAGGGTGCTACGCAGCATCAGGGGAGCTCCTAGGGAGATGAAGTACCAATTCCAGACGAACTTCGCAGTTGAAACATGGGCGGGGGGAGAATGTTCGGTAAAGTTTTATTACGAAATGCTTAGGAACGACCTTCGGCCCAAACAGCAATCTTATCATGGCGAACCTATGAAAGCCTCTGGAAATCCAGGCGATCAGACCACCCCGGCCTTCCCCAATGCGGCTTCCCAGGCAGAGGTTCCCGGTCCCTGGATGGAGCGCTTGGCGGGGGCGCTTCAGAGCCGGGAGAACACAGCCCGCCAACGACGCATCACCCCAGCCTCAGGGCTTGATTTCTGCTCCAACGACTACCTGGGTTTGAGGCACGATTCAAGGCTGGCGGAAGCCGCATCGGAAGCCGCCCGTGAATACGGATCAGGCAGTGGCGCAGCGCGATTGCTTCGGGGCACGACACCCCTGCACGATGCACTGGAAAGATCTCTCGCCACATGGAAAGCATGCGAAGCCTGCTTGCTTTTCAACACGGGCTTCCAGGCCAACACCACAATCATTCCCGCCTTGGTCGGTCGAAGCGATGCCGTGTTCTCTGATGCCTTGAACCACGCATCCCTGGTGGATGGCTGTCGCATGGCCAAATCGAACGGCACGCACGTAGGCGTCTATCCCCATTTGAATCTGGTGGAACTCGATGCGCAGATGCGGGCATGGCGGACCTCCAGCACTGGCTTGGCCCTTGTGGTCAGCGACGGGATTTTCAGCATGGACGGCGATGCCGCTGATCTTCCGGCGATGCTGGAGCTGTGCCGTAAATACGATGCCCTGCTGTTGGTGGACGAAGCCCATGCAACGGGACTCTTGGGTCGCAGCGGGGCAGGGCTCGCGGAACTACAGGGTGTTCTTGGCCAAGTACCCCTTGTGATGGGAACCCTTGGCAAGGCCCTTGGCAGCTTTGGCGCTTTTGTGGGGGGGCCTTCGCTGATGGTGGATCACCTGCTCAACACCGCCCGGGGCTTCATCTTTTCCACGGCCCTTCCACCGCCCGTCGTGAGATCTGCCAGCAAAGCCGTGGAGCTGGCCCAAACCGAGCGCTGGCGTGCGGTCAAGGCCTTGGGATTCGCGGATCGCGTGCGGGAGGCCTTCGGACTGCCACATCAGGATTCCGCCATTTTTTCGCTGATGGTGGGCGACGAAAGCCGGGCCATGCACATCTCGTCCCAGATGCAGGACAAAGGTTTTGATGTCCGCGCCGTGCGGCCACCCACGGTACCCCTTGGTACCTCGCGCTTGCGCATTACCACGGGTGCCCACCTGGAGGAAACCCAAGTGGACGCCATGATCCAGGCCCTTCAGGAGCTATTGTGAGCGACCGCTTTATTGCATCCCTGCCTTCGCCCCTTTGGGTCCTGGGCACCGATACCGACGTGGGGAAGACGTGGGTGTCGGCGCGCATCGCCGAGACGTGGATAAAAGAAGGCCCAGTGACCTACCGCAAGCCTTTCCAATGCGGAGTGGCGGATGAAAATGACGCCGCCTCGGACCTTTCGGTGCTTCAAAAAACAGGTGCGAATGTGGAATCATTCGCATCTTTTCTCGCACCCCTATCGCCCCTGGCCGCGGCGGAATTGGAAG
Organism: Holophagaceae bacterium; assembly: GCA_031419915.1. Taxonomy (GTDB): domain Bacteria; phylum Acidobacteriota; class Holophagae; order Holophagales; family Holophagaceae; genus JANXPB01. The sequence continues at coordinate 3,170 of JANOLT010000296.1, read as the reverse complement.
GACGCAGGATAGACCTGGACGCTGCCCTGGCGTGGTGCAATCGCCCCGCCGAAGGGCGGCTCCTGCTGGAAGGCGTTGGCGGCTTGATGGTGCCGCTCTCTGAAGGCCGGCATTTCCTGGCTTGGGCTTCGGACTTGCGGATTCCTTGCGTTCTCGTGGTACGGGGTGGCCTTGGCACACTGAACCACACGCTGCTCAGCTGTGAAGCCCTGATGCTCCGGGGCTGGCGCATCGAGGCGGTGATCCTGAATCCCGGCATGGATCAGACTTTTCAAGCCGCGGAGGGGAATGCCGAGATCCTGAGAAGGTTTCTGCCACTTCGAGTGGGAGTCTTAAGCGACGAGGGCATCCATCCCAAATCAAAAAACGAAGGGGTTTGATCCATGCCTTCTGCTCTGCCCGAATCATGGTCTGACCGCCTGGCCCTAGACCGCGCCCATGTTTGGCATCCCTTCACGCAGATGAAGGAGCATGAGCTGGATCCGCCCATCCCGGTCATCGCGGGCGAGGGCTGCGACCTGGTGTTGGCCAATGGGAACCGCGTGCTGGATGGCGTCAGCAGCTGGTGGACCTGCCTTCATGGCCACGGGCATCCCAAGCTCATGGCGGCGCTGGAACGCCAGGGCGCCAAGCTCGATCACGTGATGTTCGCGGGCTTCACCCACGAACCCGCTATCGAATTAGTGGCGCGTCTGCGGCCCAAATTGCCGCCCAATCTGACCCGCTGCTTCTTTTCGGACAATGGCTCCACGGCGGTGGAAGTGGCTCTGAAAATGGCCTTCCAGGCGCAACTCCAAAAAGGCCAGGGACAGCGCACGCGCTTTGGCGCCCTGCACATGGGTTATCACGGCGACACGCTCGGTGCGATCGGGGTTGGGGAGCTGGACAACTTCATGGCGGGACTTTTCCTGCCTCTGCTATTGCGCTGTGAGCGATTGGTTGTGCCCGAAGATCCGCGTCGCGAATTGAATGCGGATCTGGATGGCTGGGATGAAGCGCTGGAGGCCGCGCGGCAAGGCATCCGCTCATTCTTTGAAACCCACGGCAACGGCCTGGCGGCTTTCATCGCAGAGCCCCTGTTGCAGGCGGCGGGGGGCATGCGCATGTGGCCACCGGAGCTGCTGGTGGAGCTGCGCGCCCAGTGCGATTCCTTTGGCGTCTACCTGATCCTGGATGAAGTCATGACTGGCTTTGGCCGCACGGGCAGCTTCTTCGCCCATAGCCAAGCAGGAATCCAGCCCGACTTGCTCTGCCTCTCCAAGGGCCTCACGGGCGGCGTGCTGCCTCTTTCCCTGACCTGGGCCACCGATGAAATCTACGGCTGTTTCTGGGCCGACTACGCCGAAGGGAAAGCCTTCTTGCATGGGCACAGCTACACGGCGAATCCCCTGGCCTGCGCCGTGGCCTGCGCCAGCCTGGCGCTCTTTGAGGAACAACCGGTCATGGAGCAGGCGGCGCGATTGGGCGAGACCATGAAATCCGCCTGGGGCCGCCTGGTGGATCTTCCGGCCATTCAACGACCTCGAATCCTTGGCACGGTGGCGGCCGCCCAGCTGGTGGACCCCGCCACAGGCGCGCCACACCCCGCGGAATCACACTTCGGGTGGCGCCTCCACCGCAGAGCCCTTGATGCCGGCCTGCTCATCCGGCCCATTGGTGATTGCTTATACTTCATGCCACCTTTGGGTACGCCCTCTTCCCGCGCCGAAGAGGCCGTGGACACTATCACCCGCTTGTTGAAATAAGCCGTTGCGAACTAGTGACTTGGTCATTGCGTTGGCGGCCGGCATAAGGGGCCGTAGCAAAATAACCAGAAAAGCACTGGTTATTTCGGAACGGCCCCTAAGCCGTGCTTGCCATGACCCTGAAATGTTTCTATCCTCTGGACACCCTTCCTTAAACGGCATTCCCATTCTACTGGAGCCACCATGGGCACTCGACGCCTCCACCTTTTCACTCTCACGGCGCTAACCACGCTGTCTCTGAGCCTCTCGGCCCAGAGCACTGGTGTCACCACCGCAGATCTTCGGGGTTCGGTGCGAACCGCGGCAGGCGCCCCTGTGGCCAAAGCCACCGTAAGGCTCACCCAGGACTCCACCAACCAGACCCGTGTTCTGGCTACCGACGCCTCCGGCAACTATGCATTCCGCCTGCTGCCACCGGGCTCCTACACTCTTTTAGTGGAAGCAGCGAGCTATTCAAGCAAGCGCGTGAAAGACCTGGTACTGCGCGTTGGAAGCACCATGGACTTCAACGTGAATCTGTCTGGGGTGGAGGCCTCAGCCACGGTGGAAGTGGTGGGCGAGAACACCCTCGTGGACCCCACCAGGACTCAAGTATCTGCGGTCATTGATAACAACCTGATCAACAACCTGCCCATCAACCGCCGCCGCTTCGAAGACTTCAGTCTCACGACACCCGGCGTGTCCACGGCCAATAGCCCCGACAATGCGGGGACAGCCGCAAACTCAGGGCTCACCTTCGCGGGTGTGAACCCCCGTTCCAATAACGTGATGGTGGACGGCCTTGACAATAACGACGTGTCAACCGGTTCCGTTCGTTCCACTTTCAGTCAAGAAGCAGTGCAGGAGTTCCAGGTGGTGGCGAACGGCTTTTCGGCCGAGTATGGCCGCGCCGCTGGCGGCACCGTGAACGTGGTCACGAAGAGTGGCGGCAATCAGTTCGGTGGCTCGGTCTTCTTCTTCCGTCGGGAAGGCAGCCTGGACGCCAAGCGCCCCTTGAGCTCCGGGGATCAGAAATTCTCCCAAAGCCAGTACGGTGCTACGGTCAGCGGTTCCATCGTCAAGGACAAACTCTTCTATTTCGTCAGCGTGGAGCGATTCGAGAAAAACGACACCAACAATGTGACCATCGCGCCCAGTGTGCAAGCCGACATCTTGCGAAACACCGGTTTCCAGGTGCGCCTTGGCCAGATCCCCTATGTTGAGACTGTCACGACCGGCATCGTCAAACTGGATTGGAATCAGAGTGATGTCAGCCGCTGGAGCCTGCGCACGACCTGGGCCAAGGAGTACAACGAGAACCAGCAACAGTGGGGCGGTCTCGTGGACCGCAGCGCAGGCGGCGCGCGGCGCATCGAGGATAAATCGTTTTCCGTGTCGAATCTTTTCAATGCTTCCTCAAGGTTCGTGAACGATTTCAGAATTCTC
>JANOLT010000295.1:0-7521 GCA_031419915.1 Holophagaceae bacterium | reverse complement strand
GGACACTTCGGTCAGAACGGACATGGCACTCCCTCTACATCTGAACCAGGATAGCGGGTGGAGACACTCCGCGCTCCTCTCGGCAACAGGCGTGATCCTTCACTGTAGGTCTGGGACAGCGCCATGAAGCTTTTCTTAGGGGCCGTTACGAAATAACCAGTGCTTTTCTGGTTAGTTTCGTTACGGCCCCTTATGTCGGCCGCAGGCCGACGTGATGGGTGGTGCTCAGCGCAAGATCGAAGGTGTTACGGCCCCTTATGCCGGTCCGTCATAGAAATAACAAATGTTATTTTGCTCCAACGGCTTAGGGGGCTTATCCGTTTTTCTTGGACCCGGCGGGCTTGGTCACAGGCTTGGGTGCAGGCGCCGCAGGCTTGGCCGCAGGGGCGTCGGACTTCGGGGCGGCAGACTGGCCTTCGAACTTGGCGTCGTAGCGCTTGGCGATTTCATCGGTGAACTCGATGGCCCACTTTTCATCCGTGAAGGCGAACATGCCGGCATTCTGGCGGGTGTATTGGAAGACCACCTGGAGTTTCCGCTCCTTTGAGACTTCCTCGACGATCGGGCCAACTTCCGTCTGGAACTGGCCATAGATCTTATCGCTGTCCTTGTTGAATTCTTTCTGGCTGTCTTCCTGCGCGCGCTTGAAGGCCACTTCGCCATCCTGGAGATCGCGCTGAAGCTTGGCGCGGCCTTCGTCGGAAAGGCCTGGGCTCTTAAGCTGCTCCGCCATCTTTTCCAGCTCTTTCTGCTTGGCCTGCAATTTTTCCTGTAGGCCCTTGCCGATGCCATCCAACTGTTCCACGACCTTCTTGGCGCGGGCGGAAGTCTTGAAAAGCTGATCTGGGGCAAAGATCGCGAAGCGGGGTGCCGCTTCCTGGGCCAGCACGGGTGCTGAGGCGAGAGTGGTGATAGCGGCAAGGGCGAGAATGCGGCGCATGATGGCTCCAATCACAAAGAAATTAGTTTATCGCAGAATGGGGAAATGGCCCCCTTAGAAGGTCGTCCCGATGCTGAACTGGAAATCGTTCTGGCCTTCAGGATCGAATGGGTAGGGATTCAACTTGCGCGACCAGATCAGCCTCAGGGGGGCGGGGCTGATGGGCAGGAAGAATCGCAGCTCCACGCCTGCGCTGCGGAGCAACGTTGGATTTCGGTAGGCGATGTTCTGGCCGCCCGGGTTGTAGCTCACAAATTCGCGGGAAAAGATCTTCGTGCCCGGCGCCCATGCGTTGCCAGCGTCATAGAACAGGACGAGCCGGAAGGGATCCGCAACCTTGAACTGGTATTCCAGATTGGCGATGAACTGTTTGTTGCCGCCCACAACCACCGGGTTGCCAAAATTGTCCAGCAGCAGCGAACCGACCTGACCGTACCTGTACCCACGGATGCTGTTTTCGCCACCGGGCCTGAAGAGCTGGTAAAGGGGCAGGTCTTCCTTCCCCAGATTCCGAAGGTAGCCATAGCTAATGTTTGCGGCAAAGATGTGGCGCTCGCCCGCATTGGCGTACTTTGAAAAATTCCAATTGACCCGCAGGGAGGGCCGGTCCCCACCGAACTGCCATCCGCCATATTCCAGACTCATCCCAAAGCGCGTGCCCTGGGTGGGCTTGAAGGGATGGTTGACCGTATTGAACTCAATGCTCTGGTTGAAGGTGGAGGTCAGCTGGCTGGTGGTGTCCCGGAAGTAGAAATTCCGCCCGCCTTCGATGCGAATGATGCTGAAGGTATAGCCCACGGAATACGTGGTGAAAAAGGCCCAGCGGCTTTGGGGGAAGAACGTGGAAAGCCTTGTGCCGGTATTGAGCCCCAGGGAACGGGTGAATTGTTTGTACGCGTTGTCTACACCCACCCTTGACGCATCATAATCCGTGGTGCCATTCGACACGCTCGCAGAGAATGAATAGGGCAGATCCATGACGTACGGCTCCACATAGGAGATGGACGCGCTCTTGGAGAATTGACCGCCATTGAAGCTCACCGCAAGGCTTTCGCCGCCGCCACCAAGGTTCTTGGTGGAAAAACTGGCACCCAAAGAGAAGCCGAAAAGCTGCCCGTAGCCGCCCTGAAACAGGAGCTCGTTGACGCCCGCTTCCTCGCCCTTGATGGTGATATCCACCTGGGGTTTGTTGGGCACCAGGTCCACTTTGGGTTCCTGATTTTTCACATCGAAGAAGCCCAACTGGCCGAGACCCGTGAAGGAATCCTTGAATTCTTCTGCCGAAAAGGCATCGCCTTCACGCAGGCGGAGCGATCTGCGCAGCACCTTGTCCTTGGTGGTGGTATTGCCCTCGAACTCGATGCGGCGGATGGTGAAAGGCTCGCCTTCGTCCACCTTCAGCGCGGTGTCCACCAGCTTGCGCCCGCCTTCCTCGCGCACTTCCAGCTTTTTCTCCGCACGATAAAGAATGTAACTTGCATTGCTGTAGCCTTCCTTGATTTTGTCCATCGCCTTGTTCAGGGCGTCGAGGTCAAAAGGATGGGCTTTCTGGGCGGGCTGATCCTCAGTCGAGGGTTTGAAGTTCAGGAATTTCGCCACAAAGGAGCGATTGTCCCGCTTCATTTCTGCATACTTTTCCCGGAAGTACTTCTCCTTGAATACCTTCTCGTTGCCTTCGACTTTAAAGGTGCCTTCGTAATACTGTTCGCCTTCCAGCACAGGCACCACCAGCGTGGCGCGGAGATCATATTTGGGTGATTTGGCTTGTTTCTCCCGCTTGAGGTTTTTCTTTTTCTGCCTAGCGCTGGTGAAGTCCTGCACCTCGATGGTGGGCTGGCCTACGAACACATCCTTGTAGCCCTTTCGCCAGTAGGTTTCCTTGACGTGTTTCAGATCCGCTTCAAGGTTTTTATCCACCAGCAAGTCATGGGACGTGAGCCAGCTGAACATCCAGTGGCGGCGGGTCTTCTCCATGGCGCGGGCCAACTGGCTGCTGGAAAAAACCTTGTTGCCACGGAATTTGAGTGAGTAGATGCGGACCTTGCCGCCTTCCTTGATGTCGAAGACCAGGCGGGCGACACCGGCCCCCATGACTTCAAGATTCACATCCACCACCGGGTTGCGAAATCCCTTTTCCGCGGCCTGGTCCACGATCAGGTCTTTGATCTTGCGCGCGGTGTCTGGGTCATAGAGCGAATCCGGCGTGATGGTCAGCTTCTTTTCTTTGACCTTGTCCTTGAGGTTCGTGAGGCCAAGCTCAGTGCCGCCCCGGTAATCCACTTCCTTGATGATGGGCCGTTCGCGGATGCGGATGATGAGCTTCTTGCCGCCCTTGCCTGCCTTTTCTTTGTCGTCCTGGACCTCGAACTTGATGTCATCGAAGGAGCCCGAAGCCCACATTTTTTCCGTGATCTTGGCGAAATCCAGGTTCCGCAAATCATCGCCCACCTTGATGCCGGACTTGAAGATCACGGTCTCGGCGGTCTGTTTTTGGGCTCCGGCGACCTCGATGGCTACGATGGTCTCACCGGTCTCACCGGTCTCAGCGGGCTCAGCCTGCTGGGCATACAGGATGGCGGGAGTTCCCGCAGCGAGCACGAGAGGCAGTAGGCCGCCTATACACCGGGCGGCTGCCCAGTGTTTGATCTGGGTCTTCAAAGTCATTCGGCGGCTCCCACCAATTGCGTTTGACTGGCCTGCGTTTCCAAAGCCGCGGCTTCTTCAAAGACCGGCACCAGCTTGTTCTCTTCCAAATGAAAGCGCACGAGGCCCGACGGCACCGTTTCATGGGCCACCATGAGCTCCGCGAGGGGATCTTCGACCTGTTTCTGGATGGCGCGGCGCAAGGGGCGGGCGCCATAGGCCCGGTCCCGAGCCGTGGTTTTCACCAGGTGGTCGCATGCGTCGTCACTGAGTTCCACACGGAGATTGTGCTTCTGGAGCGTGATGTTCAGATCTTCCACCAGCAGGCGCACGATACGCCGCAGATCCTCGTCGCCCAGGCGGTTGAAGACCACAGTTTCGTCAATACGGTTCAGGAACTCCGGGCTGAAGGAACGCTTCAGGACCTTCATCACGTCCGCGGCCTTCGCGTCGGGACGGGCGTCCTGCTCCAGGAAGCCCATGTTCTTGTCTGCCAACAACTCTCTGCTTCCAACATTAGACGTCATGATGATGATGGTGTTCTTGAAGTCCACCTGGTTCCCGAAAGCATCCGAAGCCTGTCCATCATCGAAAATCTGGAGCAGGATGTTCATCAGATCCGGGTGGGCTTTTTCGACCTCGTCGAACAGGATCACGCAATAGGGGTTGCGGCGGATGCGGTCGGTGAGCATACCGCCTTCTTCATAGCCCACGTATCCCGGAGGCGCCCCCATGAGCTTGGAGACCTCGTGCTTCTCCATGTATTCACTCATATCGAAGCGAATCATTTTCTTGGGGTCCCCGAATAGGAATCCGGCAAGGGTCTTGGCCAGTTCGGTCTTCCCGACACCCGTGGGGCCCAGGAACAGGAACGAGCCCATAGGACGGGCGGGATTCTTGAGGCCTGTGCGGGCCCTGCGCACGGCCCGGGCGACGGCGCTCACGGCTTCGGGCTGGCCAATGACCCGCTCATTAAGCTTCTCTTCCATATGGGCCAGATTCGCTTTTTCGTCGTTTTTCAAAGCGGTTACGGGGATGCCGGTCCAGGATGCAACGACATCTTCGATGTCGCGTTCCGTGACCTCGGGAAAGCCCGCGTAATCCTCTTCGCTCAGCTCGGAGCGAGTGGCCGCGAGTTCTTCTTTCAACTGAACTTCGCGCTGACGCAGCAGAACGGCCCTTTCAAAATCCTTGGCCAGCACCGCCTCGTTCATCTCCGTGGTGACGTGATGCAATTCGTCTTCGACTTCGTGGCTTTCGCCGGGCACCGCGACCCGAAGCTTCACGCGGGCTCCAGCCTCGTCCAGCAAATCAATGGCCTTGTCCGGCAGGAAACGGTCCGTGATGTATCGGTTGGAAAGATAGACCGCCGCTTCGACTGTCTTCGGGGCGTAGCGCACCCGATGGAAAAGCTCGTAGCGACTGCGGATGCCTTCCAGGATGCGCAGGCTTTCGGGCTCGTCCGGGGGGTTCACCGGAACAGGCTGGAACCGCCGGACCAGGCTGCGATCCTTGTCAATGTACTTGGCGTATTCTTTGTGCGTCGTGGCACCGATGCATTGGATCTCGCCCCGGCTTAGCGCAGGTTTCAGGATGTTCGCCGCGTCCAGGCTGCCTTCAGCGGCGCCGGTGCCAATCAAGCTGTGGATCTCGTCAATGAAGAGCACAACGCTCGTATCCTTGGATGCCTCGGCGATGATGGATTTCAGGCGCTCTTCAAATTGTCCGCGGTACTTGGTGCCGGCCACAACCAGGCTCAGGTCCAAAGCATAGATGCGCTTGTCCGCCAGGCTTGGCGGCACGGCGCCTTCGAATATCTTCTGGGCCAAGCCTTCGACGATGGCGGTCTTGCCCACACCGGCTTCACCCAACAGGATCGGGTTGTTCTTGCGGCGGCGGCTCAGGATCTGGATGATGCGTTCCACTTCCTGGTCCCGGCCAATCAGATTGTCAAAGATGCCCCGCTCGGCCATTTCCGAAAGGTTCCGGGCGAATTCCGACAGAAGCGGGTGCTCCTTCTTCTTCTTGGCGATCTTTTCTTCTTTAGTGGCTTCCAGCAGGATTTCCTTAGCGGCGATGAGATCCGCTCCACACTCTTTCAGAAGACGCCCCGCAAGGCTCTGGTCTTCCTTAAGCATTCCCAAAAGCAGATGTTCAGCCCCCACATGCTTGTGGTTGAGCTTGGTGCTTTCCGCGGTGGCGTGCTGGAGGATGCGCTTCACTTCCTCCTCCATCGGAATATCAATGGATGTGGAGCTGGGCACGACTTTCTTGTCTTTCGGCGCGAGCGCGGCCACCAGTCGCTCCCGAAGTGTATTCACCTGCACGCCCATGCGCTCCAACAGATTGGTGGAGGTCTTCTCGCTCTCGCGCAGAAGGCCCAAAAGCAGATGCCCGCTTTGGATACTTTCGGATCCAAACTGGCTGGCTTCGTAGCGCGCGAAGAACATGACACGACGGGCTTTTTCGGTGAACTTTTCAAACACGATCGCCCCCTCCGGGGATACAGGAATATTCCAGGTTAGCCTGTTTGGTGCTTCTTGTCCCTCTTTCCTCCTGGGATAGAGTGGGCCTTCGGGTTAGCGACCGTTACGAAATCACCAGTGTTTTTCTGGTGAGATCGTTACGGTCGCTTATGCCGTTCTTGCACCGGGAACGAATGGCTAATTGTTGAGTAACGGCTTATTCTGGTTGGCTTGGAGCGAGCATGAGTAGAACGTCTGAAAACCTCGCGGTCCTTGGCCTGCAATGGGGTGACGAAGGCAAAGGCAAGCTGGTGGACCTGTTGGCCCCAAAGTATCGCCATGTGGTGCGATTCCAAGGCGGCAACAACGCGGGCCACACCGTCGTGGTGGCTGGCCAAACGATCGCCCTGCATCAAGTCCCCTCAGGTGCTTTGCACCCGGAATGCTTCCTGGTGGTGGGCTCCGGCGTGGTACTCAATCTGGACGTATTCCAAGTGGAACTTTCACGGCTCCGCGAGAGGGGCATCAACGTTACCGATCGCTTGCTGATCTCCGATAAGGCGCATATCATTCTGCCCCATCACATCGCCCTTGATATCTGGCGTGAAGAACGTGCCACCAAGCTTGGGGCAAAAATCGGAACCACAGGGCGAGGCATCGGCCCCGCCTACGAAATGAAGGCTGCCCGCATGGGTGTGCGCATGGGTGATCTCAAACATCCGGAAGTTCTGGCCGACCGCATCCGCCCGGGCTATGACGAAGTGCGCCTTCGCTTGGGCGCAGATGCTGAAATGCCTTCCGTGGATGCCATCGTGGAAAACCTGTTGAAGGCTGTCGAGCCGCTGCTTCACTGCATCGGAAACGCCCAATCGCACCTGCAAATGGCCTGCTCCAAGGGCGAAAAGATTCTCTTTGAAGGTGCCCAGGCCACCATGCTGGATCTGGATCACGGCACCTATCCCTACGTCACATCCTCAAGCTGTAGCCTTGGGGGACTGTTTACTGGCACGGGTCTTCCACCCAAAGCGCTTCATCACATACTGGGCGTGGCCAAGGCCTACACCACCCGCGTGGGCGCCGGACCCATGGTTTCCGAGCTGCTGAACCCGCTTGGGGACCGCATCCGCGAAGCTGGCCACGAATACGGCACCACCACCGGACGCCCCCGCCGCTGCGGCTGGTTCGACGCGCCCATCACCGCCCACGCCTGCCGCACCAACGGCGTGGATGGTCTCGCGGTCATGAAACTCGATGTGCTGGATGGACTGGATGAAGTCGGCCTGGTGGTGGCCTATCGCGATGGCCACGGAACCCTGACGAGCAAACTTCCAGCTTGCGCCGCCGAATGGGCCGACCTGAGCCCCGAAATCAAGCTATTCAAAGGCTGGAACAAGCCCACGCGCGGCATCACGGATCACCACCAACTCCCAGCAGAAGCCAGGATCTATCTCGACGCCTTGGCCGAGACCGTTG
>JANOLT010000294.1:0-14171 GCA_031419915.1 Holophagaceae bacterium | reverse complement strand
GGCGCCGTCCGCCAGGCCGTGGGACCCGACGTGGCCAGGCGCCTGGGCCTTGATGCCGTGGGCATCGGGCTGCCAGGCCATTTCCTCGCGGGGCTTCGCTCCAATGAAGGGCTGCTATGCATTGACCCCTTCCATGGTGGCCGCGCCGTTGGTGAAGAAGAGGCCGCGGACCTGGTTTCCAGAGCCACTTCGGACCGAGTCACCTTCAAACCCGAAATGCTGAAACCCACTACCCACCGCGCCATCATCACGCGCCTGGTCCGCAACCTGCACTTGCGTTTCGTTAAAACAGAAGCCTGGGAAGAAGCTCTGTGGACTTCCACCCATCTGCAACTTCTCGACCCAGACGACAGCCTGCCCTACAAAGAGCGTGGCATCGTGCACCTTAAGCGCGGGGAAGCGGTAAAAGCCTTGAACGATTTTCGCGCCGCTCTGGACCGCAGCAACGGAAGCGATCCAGAGCTCGTGAAGTGGATGGAAAAACTGGAACGGGAATGAGGTGGTGAAGACTGTGTTGGCGTGGATCTTTTTCGCCTCACTCCTTCACCACCTCACCCACTCATGACTTCTGCTGAGCTTCGACTACGGTCAGCGCGGTCAGATGCAGAATGTCATTCAAGTCGCTGTGCAGCTGCAAAATGTTCGCCGGCTGTTTCATCCCACAGGTGATGGGGCCGATGACTTCGGCGCCCGCAAGGCGCTGGATGAGCTTGTAGGCGATGTTCCCACTCGAAAGCCCGGGGAAGATGAGCACGTTGGCACCGCCCTGCACATCAGCCCAAGGGTAGTTCTCTGCCAGGATGTCGGCGCTGAGAGCCGTATCCGCCTGCATCTCACCATCGCAATGTAGATCTGGACGCTGTGCCTGCACGAGATGGGCAGCCTCTTGCATCTTCTTGGCGACGGGATGGGTAACGCTGCCGAAATTGCTATAGGAGAGCATGGCGATGCGCGGCTCGATGCCGAACCGGTTCTGCGCCAGATCCGCTGTGAGTATCGCGATTTCCGCCAGTTCCTCGGCCGTGGGCTCGACATTCATGGTCGTGTCCGCGAAGAAGACCACGCGGTTTTTGAGCACCAGGGTGTAAACGCCGCAAACTTTTCGTACCCCCTCTTTGGGGCCGATGATTTCAAGGCAGGGCCGGATGGTCTCGGGGTAGTGCTGCGTAAGGCCCGCCACCAGACCATCGGCGCGGCCCATGCGGCACATCAGCGCGCCGAAGACGATGCGGCGCCGGGTCTGCCGGTCCGCCTCGAAGCGCGTGACACCCTTGCGCTTGCGCAGCTCGTAATAAAGTTCAACGGCCGCTGGCCGCCAATCCACGGCTTCTGGATCCAGAATTTCCACGTCCCGCAGATCGAGGTGCAACTCTGTGATGAGGTTCCGAATCTTCTCGACATTGCCTAACAGGATAGGCAGGCAGATGCCTTCATCCACCATGGTCTGACAAGCTTTCAGGATCTGTGGGTGATCGCCTTCGGGGAAGACTACGCGCTTGGGATCTTCTTTGGCGCGGTTCAATACCGTGCGGATCACGTCCTTACTGCGGCCCTGAAGCCCTTCCAACTGTTCAATGTACTTGCTGAAATCGGCGATGGGCGCTTTTGCCACGCCCGTCTCCATGGCGGCCTTGGCAACGGCAGGTGCGACCCACAGCAACACCCGAGGATCGAAAGGCTTGGGAATGATGTATTCGGGACCAAACTTGAATTTCTGCCCCGCATAAGCCTTTGAAACACTTTCGGGAACGTCCGCTTTAGCGAGCGCCGCCAAGGCTTTCGCGGCGGCGAGTTTCATGGCCTCATTGATTTCCGTGGCCCGGCAGTCCAGCGCGCCCCGGAAGATGAACGGGAACCCCAGGACGTTGTTCACTTGGTTCGGGTAGTCGCTGCGCCCCGTGGCCATGATGATGTCGCTGCGCACGGCCTTGGCGGTCGGGTAATCGATTTCGGGATCGGGGTTGGCCATGGCGAAGACGATAGGATTCGGCGCCATGGATGCCACCATCTCCGGCGTCAGCACGCCCTTCGACGAGCAACCCACGAAGACATCGGCGCCCGGCATGATGTCCCCAAGGGTGCGCGCCGTCGAAGGCTTCTTGAACTTCTCTTTGTAGATGTTCATGCCTTCGGTTCGGCCCTCGTAGACTAGGCCCTTGGTGTCGCAGAGCCACAGGTTGTCCAACCGCACGCCCGCCGCGATCATCATGTCGGCGCACGCGATGGCCGCGGCCCCCGCGCCACTGAAGACCACCTTCATGTCGCCGAGGTTCTTGCTGACCAGCTCCGCGGCGTTGAAGAGCGCGGCGGTGCTGATGATGGCGGTGCCATGTTGGTCATCGTGGAATACCGGGATATTCATCTCGGCCTTGAGACGACGCTCGATCTCGAAACATTCCGGCGCCTTGATGTCCTCCAGGTTGATGCCGCCGAAAGTGGGTTCCAGCGCTTTTACAATCTGTATGAACTTTTCTGGGTCCGTCTCATTCACTTCAATATCGAACACATCAATGTCCGCAAAGCGCTTGAAGAGAACACCCTTTCCCTCCATCACCGGCTTGCCAGCCAGAGCGCCGATATTTCCCAGGCCCAATACAGCCGTGCCGTTGGAGATCACCGCCACCAGATTTCCCTTGGCCGTGTACTTGTAGGCATCCTCGGGATTCTTCTCGATCTCGAGGCAGGGTTCTGCCACGCCGGGGGTGTAAGCCAGCGACAGGTCCCGGGCGGTGCTGGTGGGCTTGGTGGGAACCACCTCTATTTTCCCCCGGCGCCCCTGGGAGTGGTAATCAAGGGCTTCTTGCTTTCGGATCATGTGTGCTCCCTTTTTTATAAAAGGCAGGTTGCCTAGATGGCTAGACGGCGCTGCTTAACTGGTTCGCTCCATGGCGATTTGCATTTGGCGCTCTTCCTTTTGGGTGGCGCGGAAGGCCCATGCCGCGCCCAAAGCCCCTGTGGCAGCTCCAACGACGGTAAGTACCAAGATGCTGCGCCATGAAAAAAATCCTTCTCGAGCAAGGTTTACAAGAAATGGGGAGATGCCACCCCAGCCCCTGGAAACAGGAAGCCAAGCCGCAAAAAGTCCCGCAAGGGCGAGACCACTGCCTGCAAGGCCAAGCACCGCACCCTCGAGAATGAGGGGGCGGCGGATGAATGCTTCAGTTGCACCCACCAGCCGCATGATGGAAATTTCATCATTGCGCGCCTGGATTGTCATCTGGATCACATTTCCCGTGGCGAAGCCCGCCGCCAACAGGAGCAAAAGGCCCAAGGTCGAAAGGGCATTGCGCAACAAACGACCATTGCGCTGTAGCGCTTCCAGCCGCTCCTGGTCCACCACGACGTCTCCGGCGCCCGGGATTTCTTTCAAGCTTTCGCCCACCGCCAGAGCCTTTTTCGCGGGGAGCAGTTCTGGACGAAGGGTCAATTCCAGGCTTTCAGGCAGGGCTTCCTGTCCGAGACTTTGGAGCATGAGCCCTGCTTCGCGGGTGGTGGCAAGAAAGCCTTTGGTGTTTTCGCTTGAAGAAACCCGGCGAACGGTGACAAATCGAGGATCGCGTTTAAGACGGGCTTCGACCTCGTCGAGATGGGTGCCCTCCGCGGCATACAAAGTGATCTTGGCCATGGATTCCAACCGGTTCACCCAGCGATCCAGACCCTCCACCAGCAGCAATCCCCCACCAGCCAACAACAGCCCTGAAGCCAGTGTGATCACCGCCAGCGCGTGCTGTCCCCGGTGCCGCAGGATGTCACGAAGCACATCCCGGAATAGCAGGGCCAGCAGCCGCAATTGAAGCATCAATTGTTTCCATCGAAAGCGACGCCCTTGATGAGCGCCGAGGTAATGTTTTTGATCTTCACCACGGTCGCGGGATCGCGGGGAAGTTTCCAGATGTGGATCTGGTTGGCAGGCAATTCACCACTGGAGGTGAGCGCCGCCAGCCACTCCTTGTTGCCGGGGTGGGCCAGCACCCTGATGCTGCCCTGATCTGCGGCGGTCCCCAACGTAAAATCAGGCGCCTGGTTGAAGCCACCACCATTGAACTTGCCGATGGAAAAGGCCAGTACGGGAATCCCACTGGCTGAAGCGTCCACGTTGTGCCGGGCTACAAAAAGAAGATTGTTCCCCGAGTCCAAAGCCAAGATCCCGTATTTACCAAGTGTGGTGTTCGTGCCCACTAGCACCGAGGTGCCCGGAGAGAATCCGGCGGAAGTCCCCTTTCTCAGTCTTGGACCACTGATTTGATCAATGCCGATGGCATTGCCGGAATTAAAGTAGGCGAAAACCTGACCGCCCAATCCCGCAGCGACACCCGTGCAAGCTTTATCACCGGAGACATTGATGGGAGTCAGCTGCACCGTGGTGCCGTCTAGAATTCCGCCAGCGCCACTCACCACCCAGATGCGCGTGTCACTGTCGTTTTTTTCCGTAACGAAAAGGGTTCCTGTGGCTGGATCAATGGCCGCCTGACCGAATTTTCCGGAAGCTAATCGGTCGCTGCTGCTTCCCAAGGTGAAGGTGGCCACGTCTGGGCTGGTGGAAGAGATCGTGCCGCCTTGGTTGCGGATGTTATTCACCCGAACCACATCTCCGGTGGTTTCATTCACGAGATAGAGACGGTTGCTGCTGGAATCAAGACAAAGACCGCCCCAAGAGAGATTTCCCATTTTGTTTGTGAAGACCGTGCTGCTCACGATCTTGAGCGTGGTGGGGCTGTCGCTATCATAGAAGGTGCTCGCGTCCCATTCGATGAGTTGCTTGGCGTTGTTGTCATATGCGTAGAGCACCGTACCGCCTGAAGTTCCGCCACCAGGTGTGTCCACACAGGCCAAGCCCAGGAATGCAATAGCCAACAGAGCCCCGGCGAGGCTCAATATTCCACGATGGCGCATAGGGTTTCCTTTTATTTGCTCGAGAAGAGCGCCTTCAATTGTGCATTCAATGACTTTACAAGTTCCGCGTCTGCTCCAGCATCTACCGCGGAGCGTGAAACACCAAGGGCCATTTCCTTCACGGCATCGGGGCCACCACCACTCAAAAGTGACTGTGTGGCTTTGGCTTGAAGGCGATTCACCATTTCGTGATACTCCACTGGCAACACCTGTTTGGCGGTAACGGCAATACGCTGGGTGAAGGCCGTGTATTTGGCCACTTTAACCGGGTCCATCATCAAGACAGCTGGCGCCGGCACCGGCACCGTAGCGTGAAGAGGTGCAGAAGGAGCAGTGGGTGCTGGCAGCGCGGGAACTGGCCCTGACGCGATCGTACTTGGGAAAGTGCTCGAGTCCTCCGCAAGGGGGAAACCCCGAGGAGCCTCGTGCTTCGCCGGTTCAACTGGAGTTGGAACCGATTGAGTCACCGAGGTCACCGGAGGAGGGACGGCAGGGACAGCTGGGACATTTGGGACATCTGGGATATCAATGGCAGGTCTTCTACCTGAGCGCACACCCTTCAGCGCGATGTGCCCAGCCATGGCCAGACCGTAAAGGTCTTTGGCCACGGTGAGAACGGGCTTTTGGGTGACCTCGGCCAGTTCCGCCACTGAGTACCAGCCCGTCACAATGCCCAGGAGCTTGGCTTCCCGTGGATTAACGCCAGTGGCGGTTTCACCTGGAAGGAGCGTCGAGATGGGATAGAGATCCAAGGACGTGATCTTTTGACTGATGACCCGCCACTCATCCATGCGGCGGCCCATCTCCATCAGAATCGAGGCATTGGGCTTCGTGATGGTGGGGATAATATTTTGGTCCCCTTCTTCAAAGGTGTAGCTGCCATCCAACCAGAGCGCGACTTCGTAAAAAGCATCAAGGCCCTCTGTGGTGCTGCTCACCGCGTGGACAATGCGGCCGTCTTTGAGATAGATTTTGGCACGGCGCGAATCGTCCACCACGTTGAAACAGCCAGTCTTCGAGCCCTGACTCACCAATTGGATGATGTCGGGCAATGGCGCTTCGCGCATTGAGCCTTGGATGAGACCCTGGGACATTCGAGTATTCCTCTCAAGATTTAAATGATCGCTGTGTCCTAGAATCCTAACATGAGCACTGACAGCAAGCCCAACCTCTCCAAACCATTGAATTCTTTCAGAACCGAGGCACCCATGAACGGCCCCTTCGCCCCGATTGATGAGGCCATAGCTGAAATCCGTCAAGGGCGGATGGTCATCGTGGTGGATGACGAGGACCGGGAGAATGAGGGTGATCTGACCCTCGCCGCAGAACACGTGAGCCCCGAAGCCATTGCCTTCATGGCCACCCATGGCCGCGGCCTGATCTGCGCGGCCCTGGAAGGCGAAACTCTGGACCGCCTGCAAATTCCGCTCATGGTAAGGGACAATACGAGCCCTTTTGAAACGGCCTTTTGCATTTCAGTCGAGGCCCGCCTTGGCACCAGTACAGGCATCAGCGCCCAGGACCGCGCCCGCACCATCCAGGCCCTCATCAGGCCGGACGCCAAGCCTTCGGATTTCGTGAAACCCGGCCATGTGTTCCCGCTCCGGGCCAGGCCCGGCGGAGTGCTTTCCCGTACCGGTCAGACGGAGGCTTCCGTCGATCTGGCGCGGATGGCAGGGCTTCATCCAAGTGGCGTCATCTGCGAAATCATGAATGACGATGGAACCATGGCCCGCGTGCCGGATCTCATCCCCTTTTGCGAAAAGCACGGCCTTCTCATGGTGACTGTGGCGGATCTGGTGGCCTATCGCCTTCGCATTGACCCGATCGTGAAGGAGATAGATGTCCGCGAATCCAGCACTGCCTGGGGAACTTTGCGGATACACCGGTTCGCCAGCCTTCTGGATGGTGGCAGCCACTTGGCTTTTTCCATGGGCGACCTTTCCGGTCCACCACCCCTTGTGCGCGTTCACCTTGAATCCCTGCCAGACGACCTTCATGGGTTCGCGACGGAAGGCTCCTGCGCCTTCCAGGCCGCCATGAAGGCCATTCAGGCTGAAGGCCGCGGGGTTCTTGTCTACCTTCGCCGTCACGCATCAACCCAGGGTGTGCAGGGTGAATCCCAAACCAAGATCCCCATCGGCCCTGCTGGTCCTAGCGATCGCGATGTGGGTGTGGGAGCTCAAATCCTGCGCCAGCTGGGCATCCGTGAAATGCGGCTCCTCAGTCGGCACGAAACCAAGTACATTGGGCTGCGAGGCTTCGGTCTTGATGTAGCCTCTACTGTGCCTTTTTATCCCTGAATCTGGCACTTTCTGGCGCCCCAATTCCCCGGTGATCAATGTGATCAATACAGCCTTTTTGACCCAATCGCCCCTCTTTAGAAATTTGGATGAGACCGAGCGCGCCCAGATTCTCATCATCGGGCAGGTCAAATCCTACAAAGGCAACGATTTCATTTTCCGGGAAGGGGATCCTGGCGATGGGCTCTACATCGTCGTGAAGGGCTCCGTGCGCATTTCAAAACACAGCCCCACGGGGGAAGAAGCCCTGACGGTCCTTGAACCCCACGCCTTTTTTGGCGAGATGGCATTGATAGACTTTTCAGCCCGGGCAGCTGATGCCATCGCCCATGAGGGCACCGAGTTGTTTTTCATCCCCCTCAAGGATTTACGAAATCTTATCGAATCCCATCATCATCTGGCCCTCAAGGTGCTCTATTCCCTTTGCGAGGTGCTGGCCCAACGCTTGCGGGAAACCAATGAGCGCTACATGAGTATTTTCACCATCGCGCAATGGGGAAATTCCCCCGTACCTGATGGGCTGTCACCCGTGCCCTGAGTCACAAATCCTCAATCCTGATAGGTACCTCTTGCCCCCAGGGTTCCAAAGCCTTGGTATTCTGAGTCAGTGCCCTGGATCGGAGTGTCCCATTGCTCGATATGTTCGATCCATCACCAAACATATAGAAGGAGCCCCATGTCTGACCTCGTTACCCATATTACTGACGCCCAATTCCCAGAAACAGTGAAGGAGGGTGTCACCCTCGTGGATTTCTGGGCCCCCTGGTGCGGCCCTTGCAAGATGATTGCCCCCATCCTGGATGAGCTGGCGGCAGAAATGAATGGCAAGGCCAAATTCGTCAAGATGAACGTGGATGAGAACCCCGAAGTAGCCGGCCAGTACGGCATCATGTCCATCCCCACCTTAATTTTGTTCAAGAATGGCAAGCCCGAGGGCAAGATTGTCGGTGGTCAGCCGAAACCACAGATCAAGGCCTTTATCGAGGGCGCGCTGTAGGGGCTATGAGCTATGAGGTATGAGCTCATGGCTGTTGGCTCATGGCCGTGGGCCCAGGACTGGGTCAAGGCTTCTTCTTGAGCACCAAGCGGATCTGATTGCCATGCTCGTTGAAGGTGACTTCATCCAAGACCATTTGGATCAAGGCAAGGCCCCGTCCCGTCTGCTTGTTCAGGGAGTCCTCCATAGCATAGGCCACCCGTGAAGTATCAAATCCAGGTCCCTGATCGGTGATGGTGACCACAAAACGATCAGGCATGGATTCCATGAACACGTCCACCATGCGGGACGCGAAATGTTCATCCGAAAGCCGCTCCAGTCGCAAGGCCGTGTAGGGATCCGTTTCGGTGAACACATCGCTCTTCATGGACGAATCCAGTTCCAGATTGCCGTGTTCCAGCGCATTCACCAAAGCCTCATGAAAGGACATGGAAATGACATCCACATTGGCGGGTGATGCGAATCCCATGGGCACCAGCCTGTCCGTGAGATGGCGGACAATGCTGCCGATATCCAATTCATCGCATCGGAATGAAAAATGCCGCGTCTCTTTAAGCAGGCCCTTCAATCCATCCTGAGCCAGTCGGAATTCCCTGTGCATTTCCACCAGGTGGAACACGTTCTTTACCAGTTCTTTCAAAGCCAGTGGTTTCTGAAAAAGATTTGCCGCACCCATGCGCATGGCGCGCACTGCATATTCCAGAGAAGCCTGGCCGGTCATGAGCACCACAGGCATATTGGATTGGATATCCTTCACGCGAAGAATCACGTCGAAGCCATCCATGCCGTCCATGTTGATATCAGAGATCACCATGTCTATGGGTGGTGAGGCTGGATCCTCCAGCAATGCCAAGGCGGGGCCGCCTTCAGAAAAGGCGTGCACATGGATCCCAAAATGGGTGAGCGCATCAGAGACCATCCCCAACACGGCCGGATCGTCATCAACGAGCAGAACATGGGGTGGCTGTTCTTGCATCGGTTCAGATCTCCGCAATGGATGAATCAGCTTAAGCCTGCCAAGGGAGAAAAGGCTGAAGCAAACGCCATGTTTTTTCTAGGGCACCCGAAAGGCCGCCCGGGAGGGATGGAATTTCGTCCCATCCCGGTCCCCTAGGGGGCGCTGACTCAAGAGCCGCTTGTATCTCTGCAACCAATTCGGATTCCTCGACCACCTTCAACCTGCCAGCGGCTCGAAGGGGCTCGACCAGATCCTCGAAGTTACGAAAGCCGGGTCCGATAAGGGTAGGGATTCCCCATCGGACAGGCTCGAGCGGGTTGTGCCCACCCATCCCCCGCCAGCCACCGCCGACAAGGGCAATCGTGCCTTCTCCGTATGCCGCGGGCAAATCCCCAAGGGTATCCAGCAGGAGAATATCTGTTTTCTGCCACTGGTTCGGGTCCTCGGGCCAAGGCTGTGATGCTCGGTTGAAATAACAGCCCTGCTCCTTTAAATATTCGGCGACGGTCTGAAAGCGTTTGGGCTGGCGTGGCGCGAGAATCAAACGCAGAGAAGGGTGAACGGAGCGCAGGTGCTTCCACGCCTTCAGCACCAAGGTATCTTCGCCCTCCAGCGTGCTGCCCGCGACGATCACAGGATTCCCCTGCCAGCCAAGACGCAGGCCATCCCACGAAGCAGCCAGGGGCCCTGGCAAAGGCAGATCCGCTTTCAGATTGCCGCCCAAAGCGACATTGGGCGCACCAAGGGAGCGGAAGGCTTCTGCGGATTCAGCGTCTCTCGCCGCAACCATGGAAAGCCTTTTTGCAGCTCGTCTGAGCCATCGCCCGCCAAGGCCTGTGCGGCCAAGGCTTCGCTCCGTCAACCGTCCATTCACGATGATGCGTGGGATTCCGCGGACCTCCAGTTGGCGCAGAAGATTGGGCCAGAGTTCGGTTTCCAGTGCGATGAACGCGCCCGGTGGATTTCGGAGGAAGGATCGCAACCCCGCCGGATCATCCAAGGGGAAAGCACCACCGCTGAGCAACTCCCTGTCTTGATCCCAAAGCGTGGTGCGCTCGTTGAGCAGAGCCAGCCCCGCCGGTGTTCCTGTGGTGATGTGGACCCGGTAGCGCGCGTCCAGTAATTTCTCCGTGAGACCTTTGGCAAGCATCAATTCGCCGACGCTCACCGCGTGAAGCCAGATCCATCCAGGCTCGATATCTTCAGGCGCACTGGCTTCCAGCCTCAATCTCCAGCCAGGAGGCAGCCCGCGACGCAGAGCTCGCGCCACCGTGGCGACCAGGCTCACGAGTGCGATATAGGTAGCGTCGGTTGGATGCATCATGGAGGCAGGGTGGATGAATGATCGAAGTTCTCATCGTCACGGGTCCTTTGGGCGCTGGCAAGACCACAGCGGTAAATCGTCTACTTAAGCGCGAAATCGCTGCACATCGGCGGGTGGCAGTGCTCATCAATGAATTCGGATCCGTGAGCGTGGATGAGACGTTGATCAACGCAGAGCGCCCCGAACTGGCGGGCATCGCGAATCTCATCAATGGCTGTGTCTGCTGCAGCCTCCGAGATGACGTGGTGGCAGCCCTTGCAGCATGGTGTGACCGGCCGACGGGTGAAAGGCCGGAGCGCGTGGTGATGGAGACCACGGGGCTCGCGGATCCCACAGAGTTATTGGACCTGGAACTCGATCCTGCACTCCAGGGCCGCCTGCGGCTGGTGGGTTGTCTCACCATCGTGTCCTGCCTCGGCCCCTTGGATCACTTGCAAACCCGCGAACTGCTCCGCCGGCAAATCGCCCTTGCCAGCTTGATCCACATCAGCAAAGCAGACCTGGACCCATCCCTGGCCATGGCCTGGGAGAGCGAGATCCGGCGGGCGTTTCCTCACATCGCACTGGTGCAATCGCGA
The DNA here is from genome assembly GCA_031419915.1 of Holophagaceae bacterium. Taxonomy (GTDB): domain Bacteria; phylum Acidobacteriota; class Holophagae; order Holophagales; family Holophagaceae; genus JANXPB01. The sequence continues at coordinate 3,118 of JANOLT010000294.1, read as the reverse complement.
CAAGGTGAAACCCCAGCCGAAGCTACGGACCCCTGGTGTGGCGATCTTCAGCCCTTACCCGAAGGTTGGGTCAAGAGCGAAGGCCCGAGCTTTGCCGAGGCCCGCTCACTGACTCTGCACTGGGATCACCCCATTGATCCCGCAGCCCTGGAATTGCTCTTCCAACGTCCACCGATTGGCGGTGAACTGCTGCGAGCCAAGGGTGTTTGCGCATTCGAAGGCTGGCCAACGCGAAATGATGGCAGCGATCTCTGGGCCTTCCAGATGGCGGATGGACGACTGGAAGTGTCCCCACTGCCCACACTATCCACAGGCGTTCCTGTAGCTCGGATAGCCGTGATCATCGGTATCGGGCTGGATGTAAATGCATGGCAGAAAGCATTACGTGGGATGGAGATCGCACCCTTGGGGTCGAGAAAGAAAGTGGTGCTTAGACAGTGAACCTCGTCAGCCCCACCGCATTTCCATGACTTCCGAAAACCTCTTAGCTGGGATTCTTCGACAGCGGGGTAAGGCGGATGATTTCCGGGAAGGGAAAGGTCGGATCCACGTCGAACTCCGAGGGCAGGTAGCCGTCGTGGGTGATACGGATCTTTCTCGCGCCCTCAGAGGGAATGCCGAGACTTTGGATGGGCGTTTTTCCCACGGATTTTCCATTGAGAAACACCTCGGCTCCCACGGGATCTGTCACAACAGAAACCCTGTGGGGAGGCAACTCCATCTTCACTGTTACCGAGGTCTCCCCTTCTTTGATCTGATAGATCTTGGGCTCAAAGCCCGCCAATTCCAGCTTCAATTCCGAACCGCCACCTTGCAGTTCCACATGACTGAGGGGCGTTTCTCCGATGCTCTTTCCTTCTGAATAAACCGTGGCGCCCGGTGGCTCACTCAGGATATCCATTCGGATGGACTTCTTGGTATTCCTCAGAAAGTAGCCACCAACCCCGAGTCCACCGAGCACCAGAATCACCAGGAAAGCCATCAATAATACTCGCCCGCCTTTCCGTGGTGCTTCATCGTCTGACTTATGGACCGGTCGCGTAGCCAGCATGTCCATCGAGTCCATCGCGTCCATCGTAGGCTGCGTGTGATCCGCATTGCCAGGAATGGAAGTCGAGTCGCTCATCTGCGCAAGGATTTCCGCGGCGGTGGGAATCTCAGGCTCAGCAAGCGGTTTCCCCCTATTTTCTGTGTGGGTTATGGATTCCCCAGGAGACTGCGCAACAGAATCCTCGGGCGCCGCGTACTTGAAGGATTCGACTGATCCCGATTCAGTCAGCTTCGCGGAAAGGACCTCCTGGGAATCCAATGATGGACTGGCTTTGAGCTCGGGCGAGGAGGCTACCCCACTTTGGGTGTTCACCGAAAAATCAAAGCTGCCGCTGTTCGGCCTGTTGCTTTCAAGGTTATCCAGCAGCTTGGCTTTCTGGTCACTGGCAATGGGCGCCGCGCTGATCAGCGCCCACATGAAACGGGGCAGATCGCGGTAGCGTTGGTTTGGGTCCTTGGCCAGCGCCCTGAGGAAAACCTCCTGCAATTTTGGATGCAGCGTGGCGGGCATCTTGGGGGCTTCGTGAACGATCCGGTAAAGCGTCGTTCCCACACTCATACCCTGGTAAGGCAATGTACCCGTGAAGACTTCGAAGGCTGTCACCGCAAAGGCATAGCGGTCCGTGGCGGGTGATGGATCACCGCCTACAAGCAGTTCTGGTGCGGTGTAGGAAGGGGTGCCAAATACCATTCCAGCAGCGGTCAACTTCGATTGGTCCCCTCGTGCGATGCCAAAATCCATCAGCTTGAATCGTCCCTCCAGGCTCACGAGCATATTGTCGGGTTTGATGTCCCGATGGATGATGCCGCCCTGTTCCGCCGCTTGCAGGGCCGCCATCCCCTGAAGCAATAATCGCAGGCCCACATCCATGGGCAGATTTTCCTTGATCAGGTGCGCCAAGCTCGCGCCCTGGATGTATTCCATGGCCAGGAAGGGCCCCATCTCTTTGTCCACGCCCACGTCGTAGACGGTGATGATGTTCGGGTGGTTCAGTTTCGCGCTGATCTCGGCTTCCCGCTTGAACCGCGCCATCGTGTTGGAGACATCCTCACCGTTGTCCCGCATGGTTTTGATCGCCACAGATCTTTTCAGCAGCGGATCCAACGCCAGATACACCACGCCCATGGCACCACGCCCAAGAACGCATTGGACCTCGTAGCGGCCAATTTTTTCAGGGTCTAGGGGCATGGGTGGAAAATTCCTTAGGGGCTGCTTCAGTGAGATTCAGGTAGGCCTCTACCAGTATTGCAAAAATCCAGGGTCTGGGGAGGATCACAGATAAAAAGGCTCCTGAAAGGCCACCACTCCCGTTAAGCCGTTGCTACAAAATGACTTTGTCGTCGTGATGGCGGACCGGCATAAGGGGCCGTAACGAAATATCCAAAAAAAAGCATTTGGATATTTCGTAACGGCCCCTAATCTTGAGGGTTGGGGCCGAAATCACCGGTCAGTATCTGAGGTTTTCATGCTTGCAGTTCAAAATGTCACCATGCGCTACGGTGCAAAGATTCTTTTCGAGAATGTGGTCACCACCTTCAATCCTGGCAACCGCTATGGACTTTCAGGCCCCAACGGATCGGGCAAGTCCACCTTCATGAAGAGTCTCGCAGGGGAACTGGAGCAACAGACGGGCCTCGTGCAACGCCCACGCAAGCTCGGAATCTTGCGTCAGGACCAGTTCGCCTTCGATCAATTCCGTGTCATAGATACGGTGATCATGGGCAATAAAGCGCTCTGGAAGGCCATGGAGGAGCGGGACGCCATCTATGCCAAGGAAGAGATGACCGACCAGGACGGAATGCTCCTGGGCGAGCTGGAAGGCGTCGTGGGCGATGAGGACGGATACACCGCGGAAGCCGACGCCGCGATCCTGCTGGATGGCCTGGACATCCCCGAGGCCATGCACGAACGGAAGATGGGGGAACTTCAAGGTGGCCAGAAGATGCGCGTGCTGTTGGCCCAGGCCCTCTTCGGACATCCCCAGGCTTTGTTGCTGGATGAGCCCACCAACCATCTGGATCTCGAATCCATCCACTGGCTGAAAGAATTCCTTTGCCACTACGACGG
>JANOLT010000293.1:0-3946 GCA_031419915.1 Holophagaceae bacterium | reverse complement strand
AAGATCGTGGCCGCCAGCCAGGCGTGGCTGGTGGAGAAAGGCGCGATGGATGCGCCCTGATCGTGATCGGCCAGTTTATTAACCGCGAATGGTCGCGAAGGGGGATCGATCCCGGCCCTCTTCGCGTGGATTCGCGTCATTCGCGGTTGCTTTTAAAAGCTGGATTAGAGCGTCTTCATATCCAGCACAAACCGGTAGCGCACGTCGCCCTTCATCATTCGCTCGTAGGCCACGTTGATCTGCTGGACCGGGATCAGCTCGATATCGGAAACGATGCCATGCTCAGCGCAGAAATCGAGCATCTCCTGGGTCTCAGCAATGCCGCCGATGAGTGATCCAGAGAGGGTCTTGCGGCCGAAGATGAGGGAGGTCGCGGCGACGGGCGTGGGGGCCGGTGGCACGCCCAGCAGCACCATGGCTCCTTCTACTCGCAGCATACCCAGATATTGGTTGTAGTCATGGGGCGCCGAAATCGTGTCGATGATGAGATCGAAATGCCCCCTCAGTCGCGTGAAAGTTTCAGGGTCAGAGGTGAGGCCGAAGCCCGTGGCACCCAGCTTCCGCGCGTCCGCTTCTTTTGACGGTGACGTGCTGAGCATGGTCACTTCGGCGCCCATGGCCGACGCGAGTTTCACCGCCATGTGGCCGAGGCCGCCTAAGCCCACGACGCCCACCTTGTCGCCCTTCTTTGTCTTCCAATAGCGAAGGGGCGAGTAGGTGGTGATGCCCGCGCAGAGCAGCGGTGCCGCGGCGGCGAGGTTGAGTTTGGGCGAGATGCTCAGCACGAAATCCTGGTTCACCACCACGCTGGCGGAATAGCCGCCGAAGGTGGGCGTCTTGCGATCCATCTCGGTGCCGTTGTAGGTGAAGGCGCCGCCCTTCTCGCAGAACTGCTCCAGGTCCCGCTGGCAGCTGGCGCAGGTGCGGCAGGAATCCACCATGCAGCCCACGCCGGCCAGATCACCGGCCTTGAATTTCTTCACATGGCCGCCCACGGCCGTCACGCGGCCCACAATCTCGTGGCCGGGCACCATGGGATACTTCGCGCCGCCCCACTCATCCCGCACTTGGTGGATGTCCGAGTGGCATACGCCGCAGAATGCGATTTCAATCTGCACGTCGTGAGGGCCCACCTCCCGGCGGTTGATTTGGAAGGGCGCCAAGGCGGAGGTGGCGGAAGCAGCGGCGAAGGCTTTGGTGAGTGACATGTGGGACTCCTCAATATCAATTTTTAATCCAACTGGCCGTGAATAGAAGCAGGCACTTTCCTGTACCTGTCCCGGGGCTTCACAACTTCCCGTTTCGCACCAGAAGTGCTTCCATCCGCTCCAGGCGCTCCAGCACGCCCTCGCGGATCTCCTCCACCTTTTCGTGGAGGTGGGCGATCTCCAGTTCAGCCTTCACGTTGATCTCATATTCGATGTCATCCCGGACGTGGTCCTTGGCCGACTGCCGGTTCTGGGCCAGCAGCACGAAGATGGATAGGAAGATGGCCTGCAGGGACACGATCATCGTCAGCAGCCCGAAGGGGAAGGGATCGAAGCGCCAGATGCCCGACACGTTGAGCCAGATCCACGCGCCGAACCAGAGCGCGTTCCCCACCAGGAAGGACATGCTGCCGGAAAAGGCCGCAATCCAGTCTGCGAGCTTCTGCACGAAGGTCATCTGCTCCTGCATCTCCTCGCTGGGATTCCGCGCCACCCGGGCCCGCAGCATGAGATCGGCCTTCCGCGTCATGGCGCCCACGGCCCCCAGGAGGTGCAGCGCCGATTGGGGCTTCTTGCTGACCAGAAGCAGCAGGTCATCGCGGTCCAGTTCCAGCAGCTCGGTGTCCTCCAGCGCCACGGCCGAGGCGGTGCGGGGGCCGGCATCCAACATGGCCAGCTCGCCAAAGACTTCGCCGGGCCCGCATTCCGCGAGCACGATCTTCTGCCCCGCCAGGTCCGTGATGAAGATCTCCATGGTGCCCTTGGCCACCACGTACATGGCCTGGCCGGGATCCCCGGTCCGGAAGAGGACCGCGCCCGCTGCCAGGGACCGGGTGTCCATCGCCTCGGCGAGCAACGCGCACTCGTCGGCATCCAGGGCCGAGAAAAGGGGCAGGTCGGTGAGCAGGGATGCATCGGCGGGCATGGGTGCTCCGAAAAAGGAATATTACAGCAGGATCCTGGGGATCTGAGCACACTGGCAGACTGAGTGGCCTTGAGGGCTGCTGCCCTCTTCTTCCGTGTCCTGGAAATGCAGGACGGTTCCCATCAACCCAAGGCCACGCCACCCCATGTCCAATCACCCTTCCCCCCGACACCGCCTGGAATATGCCCTGTTCTGGGTCATGGAAGGAGCGCTTCGCCTGCTGTCTTGGCGAGTCGCACTGGCACTGGGGCGCTTGGTGGGTCGCATCGTGTACGTGGTGAGCGGACACTATCGGCGGCTGGTGCATGACAACTTGCGTCAATCGAACCTGGGCTTGACCGAAGACCAGATCACCGCCGCCGCCCGGGATTGCTTCAAGCACTGCGGTTCCCTGCTCATGACCGCGGTCCACCTGCTCCATATGAAACCGAAGGACGTGAAGCAATGGATCCACCTGGATGGATTCGAGCACTGGGATGCCGCCAAGGCCGCAGGCAAGGGATTCATCGTGCTTACAGCCCACTATGGCAATTGGGAAGCCATGGCCATGGGACTCGCCGTGAGCGGCCGGGCGTTGGCGGCCATCGGACGCAAACTCGATAATCCTCTACTTGAAACAAAACTCCTGGCCTTGCGCAGCCGCTTGGGGAACCGCGTGATCTACAAGGAAGGCGGCGTGCGTGATTCCCTTCGGGAACTGCGCGCTGGGCGGGGCACGGGATTCCTGATGGACCAGGACGCCCTGACCCGGGGCGTCTTCGTCAGGTTCATGGGCCGGTGGGCTTCCACATACTCCTCTGCGGCTCTTCTGGCTGTGAAGTACGGGGTACCCGTGCTGCCGATCTACAGTCGGCCACACCCCGACGGCACTATTTCCGCGCGTGTGCTTCCACCCCTCGAGATCCCCTGCACGGGCGATATGGAACGGGATATCTGGACGGCCACCCAGATCATGACCTGGTCCCTGGAAGCCCAGATCCACGAAGATCCCAGGTGGTGGTTCTGGCTGCACCGTCGCTACAAGACGCGCCCGAGCGAAGACTACCCACTACCGCCGGAGCCGTGGCAAGAGGCCATCCAGCACCTGGCCCCAAAGCCGCGCAACTAGTTCCCGCCATCCACGCGCTTTCGCGCGTTTGCGGGACTGATCAAACTTTCACGAACGCCGCGCGATGGGCGGCCAACCACTGTTCAAAATTCAACAGCGCCGGATTGAGACGCCGCGTGGCCTCGACGTTGCGTGGGGCGCGGAAGGCGGATTCGAAATCGTGCTTGAACTGGAACATGTTGCCAAGATCCTCCGCGCCCGGGAAACCGAAACCGCGATAAACCTCGGGCGTGACGGCGTTGTACACCACGGGCTGGCCCATCAGACAACTGAAGGCGGCCGCCATTTCAGCCCCGCTCAGGTGTTCGCCGGCAATGCCGATGGACTGGCCCACCCCGGCAACGCCGACCTTGAATATGCCCAGGGCCGAACGGCCGATGTCCTCAACCGCGATGCCGGGCAGCTTGGCGCCGCCCATCGGCAGGGTGATCGCAAGGATTCCATCCGGCCCGGCGGCGGGCCCCATGCCGAAGTGAATGAAGTTGTCCCAGTAGAAAGAGGTGTTCAGCAACGTCACCGGCAGATTGCGATCAAGGAAGAAATGATTCGCCTCACCCTTGGCGTCGAAATGCGGCACGTTGTATTTCTCCATCAACACCGGCATCTGTCCGCTACCAATGGGAACGGTCTTGCGGGTGTCTTCCAGCGTGGACCAGATGACGTGCTGCACCTTGGCATCGGCTGCGGCCATGGCAAGTGTTTCCG
>JANOLT010000292.1:0-6677 GCA_031419915.1 Holophagaceae bacterium | reverse complement strand
TTCGCATCCAATGATCTGGTCATGGCCAAGGTGCTGGGGCTGGACGCGAATGGCATGAACAACTTTGGATCATCCCTGATTTACGGCCACCCCCAGGCTCCCACCGGGGCCCGCCTCGTTATCGAGGGGATCGAGGAACTCGCCATGAAGGGCGGCGGCTACCTGCTTTTCTCGGGTTGCGCCGCGGGCGATACGGCGGCCTCCATCGTGCTCAAGGTTGGGTGAATCTGTGGAATATCAATTCATCACCATGGAAGCGGTGGGCCGGGTCCTGAAACTGAGCCTGCACAGACCTCCTGCAAATGCTCTGAACCGGGCTTTCGGTGAAGAGCTTTTCCGGGCCTTCAGCGATGTGGAGTGGATGGAGGACGTGACGGTGGTGGTCATCACCAGTGCCCTGGAAAAGGCCTTCATCGCCGGAGCGGACATCAAGGAAATGGCCGCCATGGACCTGGGTGAATCCGATGCATTTTCAAGGCTGCTACAGGAGGCCTATTCCATTCTTCCCCGCATGAAGAAGATCGTGATCGCGGCCATCAACGGCCACGCGATGGGAGGAGGATGTGAACTGGCTTTGGCCTGCGATTTCCGCTTTATGACGCGAGGAAAGGCGCTCATCGGCCTGCCCGAAGCGGGGCTGGGTATCGTTCCGGGAGCGGGAGGAACCCAGCGGTTGCCACGCCTTGTTGGCCTTTCCAAGGCCCTGGATATTCTCCTGCGCGGAAGGGCCTTGGGGCCCGAGGAGGCTTTGGCGATCGGCCTCGTGGACCGGCTCTTCGATGCGGAGAACTTTTCTTCTGAAGTCATGGACTTCGCTACGGTGCTTGCATCCGGAGCGGGCAAGGCCCTGGGTTTCATCAAGGCCTCGGTTTATGAAGGACTTGAGATGCCGATGGAAAAAGCTCTTGAGGTAGAGCGCATCTACGGTCTGGAGAACCTGAGGACGCGCGATGCCAAGGAAGGGCTCAAGGCCTTTGCCGAGAAACGAAAACCCAATTTCACGAATAAATGAATCAATCGCAACTCTACTGGAGGATGAAATGAACATCGAAAATATCAAGACCGTAGGTGTCGCGGGCACCGGCAGCATGGGGGTGGGGATCATGCAGGTCGCCGCCCAGGCGGGCTTCCAGGTCAAAGCGGTGGACGTGAGCCAGGCAGCCTGGGATAGGGCACTGAAGGCGATCACCAAAAGCCTGGAGCGGATGCTTTCCAAGGAAAAGATCACCGAAGACCAAATGAAGGAAACTCTTTCGCGGATCAGTTTCTCCACCAACATCGAGTCCCTGAAAGACGTGCCTTTCGTTTTCGAGGCGATCTTCGAAAACCTTGACGTCAAGAAGGAGTTCTACGAAAAACTGGACGCGATTTCGAGAGAAGGCGTCATCTACGCGAGCAACACTTCGTCCCTTTCCATCACCGAAATGGCCTCGCTGGTGAAGCAACCCGGCCACTTCATCGGGATGCATTTCTTCAACCCGGTTCCGATGATGAAGTTGGTGGAAGTCATCCCCGCCTTGCAGACCGAGCAGGCCACGGTCGACATGGCTCTGGAGATGGCGAAAAAGCTTGGCAAGACGGCGATCACCTGCAAGGACACGCCGGGCTTCGTCTTGAACCGCCTATTGGTCCCCTACATGCTCGATGCCGTCAGACTGCTTGAGCAGGGCGTGGCCTCCAGGGACGACATTGACACCGCCATGAAGCTGGGTGCCGGCATGCCCATGGGCCCCTTCGAGCTGATGGATTTCACGGGGGTCGAAATCTCCCAACTCGTGGGGGACATCTTCTTCGAAGCCACCAAAGAACCCCGCTTCGCGCCTCCAGGGCTGCTTCGGAACATGGTGAAGGCCGGCTATCTCGGCCGCAAGACCGGCAAGGGGTTCTACGAGTATCCCGCTAAATAATTCCGCTCTATCACGCACCAAGCAAAAAGGAATGGGCCATGGACAATGCGACCTTCGAGCCTAAAAAATTCGCGATCATCGGTGCTGGCCCCGTGGGCTGCATCGTGGCGGCCTTCCTCGCAAAGGGGGGTTATGAAGTCACCCTTTGCGATATCGACATGGCACTCCTCGAACCGGCCCTGAATCCGGGGATCATCATCGAAGGAACCGACACGCTTCAGGCCAAAGTGGCCCGGATCACCACCCGGATCGAAGACCTGCATAACGATCCTCCCGATGTGATCGTGGTGGCCGTCAAGGCCATCGCCCTGCCCGCGGTGGCCTCCGCGCTCCGGGGGTTTGCTGATTCCACGGGCAAGGGCGGCGGACCTTACGTCATCAGCTGGCAGAACGGCATTGATACGGAACTCCTGCTTGCCCAACAGCTGGGCAACCGCTCCGTCATGCGGGGCGTGGTCAATCTCGGCTGCGTGCCCATCGAGCCGGGCCGTGTCCGGATCGCCTTTCATATCCGCCCCCATCACATCCAGGAGCTCGATCCCCGTTCACGGGATGCCGCCATCGCCATCTGCAAGGTATTCACGGAATGCGGAATGGACACTTTGCATTCCGATCAGATCCGCGATCTGGTCTGGCGCAAGGCCATCCTGAACGGCTGCATGAATCCGATCTGTGCCGTGACAGGCAAGACCATGGCCGAGCTCATCGAGGATCCCATCCTCTTCCACCTGGTGGGCGCCCTCATCAAGGAAGGGGTTTCCGTGGCCCGGGCCAATGAATATGCCCTGGGTTCTGGCTTCTACCCGTACTGCATCGACTACATCAAGAGCGCCGGCCATCACAAGCCCTCCATGCTCCAGGACATCGAAGCCGGTCGGCGCACCGAGGTGGATTTCATCAACGGCAAGATCGCGGAGTATGGCGCCCAGGCCGAGGTTCCCACGCCCTACAACACCATGATCCGGGGATTGGTCAAGGCGATGGAATCGAAGGGGAAAGGGAATGGATTGGAGAAGGTCGGGCTCGATATCAGGACGAGGGTCGAAAGCCTGTCGGCCCGGATGCTGGACGTCCCCCAATACCCTACCCAAGGCGCGGTCCTGTTCGTGGATTTGGAGCGGCGGAAGTCCTTCTCCAAGTTCCTTCCTAAAGAAGTATTCAGGACTTTCCTCTCCAATCGGGGAGGGAACATGTACCTCCTCTATAATCTCCTGCTGGAGGGCAGGGAACCCCTGGACCCCCAGATTCCGCTGATCTTCGGCAGCGGGGTTCTTACGGAAGCGGCGCCCTCCACGGCTCGCGGCCATGTCGCCAGCGTGTCCCCTGACAACCACGCCATCCTTGACAGCAATTGCGTGGATGCCTTCCCGGCCTTCCTCAAGATGCAGGGATACGATCACCTGGTTGTCTATGGCCAGGCTTCCGCGTGGACCCTTCTGGAGTTATCAGCAGAAGGGACGCGGTTCCACGACGCGGCGCCCTACTTGGGAATGGACAACACCGATTTTACTCATGTTATCGAAAAAGACTTTTCCTGTTCCGAACGCAAGGACATGGCCATGGCCCGCATCACCCGCGCGGGGGAAAACCAGGTCCTTTGCTCGGCGATCATGGGCGGACCCAATAACATGTACGCCAGGGGCGGCACCGGCGCCAAGATGGGCGGACTGAAACTCAAAGCGGTCGTGGTTCTGGGATGCGAAGCCGTGCCCATGCTGTCTCCGACCGCGCAGTGGAGCAGCCATTCGACGCCTTGGTCCGATAACCTGGACGCTGAACACCTGGCCGGGTACCACGCCGGATTGGCGGGCTGCCAGCATTGCCCCATCCGGTGCAACAACCTGGATCCCAAAGAGAAGCGGGCGCCTTACGACCAGCATCACAGCCCCGAATACACACCGCCCGAAGGACTGGGTCCGATGGTCGGCATCCACGACCCTGATCTGATTTCACGCCTCGAGAACCTGCTCAATGATCTTGGATTGGACCCGGCCAGCACCGGTGGTGCCATCGCCTGGGCCATGGAGATCTATGAGCAAGGCATCATCACCCAGGCGGACACCGGGGGATTGGAACTCAGGCGTGGGAATTTCGAAGCCGTGGAGAAACTCCTGTTCTTGACCGCCAAGCGGGAAGGGTTTGGCGATGCCATCGCGGACTCGACCCAGGCGGTTGAACGGGGAAAGTACCCCGAAAAAGCGCTTCAATACCGGATGGCCATGGGTACTGACGGGCTTTTCCAGTCCGACCCCCACGACACGAGCATTCTGGAAGGGTTCGCACTGGGCTTTGCCAAGGCGGCCTGCGAAGGCGAAGAAACGCTCGCCGTTGGTGATGCGGTGGGCATGTGCCGGTTCGCCACTCGCCAGACCAACGCTTCATCCCCCGCTGGGTTGGATGATTTCGCCCACCAAATGAAAGATCTCACCCAAGAAGACTTCACGGTTAAGCAGTTGGAAGAAGTCGGCCTGAATATTTCGGGAATGGAGCGGCTAATCAATTCCCGCCTCGGCCTGGTTGAGCGGGATGCAACGCTGCTGGACCAGTGGATTGATGAAGAGATCCCGGAAGGTCCCTTCGCAGGCGAGAGACTGGACAAGGCCAAGTTCGAGGCGCTGAAGGGAAACTACGATGCCTTCCTTGGCCTTAACGGCTCCGGCTTTCCTTCCCTGGAACGCCATCGCGGCCTTGCGGCCGTGACCACCGGGTTCGCGGTCAAAATCACGCTTCCCGAAGGCTTCCCCGAAGGCGCCATCATCCTGGATCAGACCGTCAATGATGTCGCCGAACTCCGGGCCGCCTTGAAAAAGCGGTTCCCTCTCGCCGCCAAGCAATTCTCAGACAGTTCCTTGATCATGGCCGTGGGCGGCACCGTGGTCATGGCGAACGAGAAGGCCTATCCGGTCCATAACGGCGACGAAATCGCCGTCCTGCGCATGGTCCCGGGGGTTTGAATGCCCGATACCTTCATCTGCGACGCCATACGCACGCCCATCGGCGCTTACGGCGGGGGCTTGTCGGGAATCCGGACCGATGATCTGGCGGCCCGCCCCATCCAGGCTTTGATGAAGCGGAATCCGTCCGTGGATTGGGCACAAGTGGACGATGTGATGTTCGGATGCGCCAATCAGGCGGGCGAGGACAACCGCAATGTGGCGCGGATGGCGGGGCTGCTCGCAGCCTTGCCCGTGGAGGTGCCGGGACTGACGCTCAATCGTCTTTGCGGTTCTGGCATGGATGCCATCGGCACCGCCGCCCGCGCCATCAAAGCCGGTGAAGCGAACCTGATCATTGCCGGTGGGGTCGAGAGCATGTCCCGCGCGCCCTACGTGATGAGCAAAAGCACGGCTCCTTTTGACAGGAACGTCGCGATGTTCGATACCACCATCGGATGGCGCTTTGTGAATCGCCTGATCAAAGATCAGTACGGAATAGATTCCATGGGTGAGACCGCGGAAAACGTTGCAGAGCAGTTCAAGGTTTCGCGTGAGGACCAGGATGCCTTCGCCTTGAACAGTCAGCAGCGGGCCGCGCGAGCTGTCGCAGCGGGCATCTTCGCCCAGGAAATCGTTCCCGTTCTTATTCCGGATCGAAACGGACCGGACAAGGTGGTGGAAAGAGATGAACACCCACGCCCCGAATCAACCTTGGAGGGACTTGCCCGCCTAAAGCCCTTCGCACGGGCCAACGGCTCGGTCACGGCTGGGAATTCTTCCGGGCTGAATGATGGCGCCTGCGCTCTGTTGATCGCGTCGAGCGCAGCGATGAAAGCTCAGGGCTTGGTACCCAAAGCCCGCATCGTCGCCATGGCGGTCGCCGGTGTGCCTCCGCGCATCATGGGCATGGGTCCCGTAACCGCCACCCGCAAGGTACTGGCGCTGGCCGGTCTCAGCCTCGATCAGATGGACATCATCGAGCTGAACGAGGCCTTCGCCGCCCAGGGGCTCGCCGTGCTGCGCGAGCTGGGCCTTGCGGATGACGCCGCCCACGTGAAACCCAACGGCGGCGCCATCGCACTGGGCCATCCCCTGGGGATGACCGGCGCAAGGCTGGTCACCACCGCGCTCTACCAGTTGCAGCGCACCCAGGGCCGGTATGCCCTCTGCGCCATGTGCATCGGCGTGGGCCAGGGCATCGCGCTGGTCATCGAGCGCTGCTGAAATTATTTAGGACCTTGTGATCCAAATTATAGGAATCTTTATTGACTTCAGTTCTGAAAACGCAGGATCCTTGCCCCAGGCCCGTACATAAGGTGGATGGGCCCGAACCGGGATCTCGTCGATTACTCGCGCGTTCAGGTGGATCGCTCGCACGAAGTCGACGCATGGAGCGAGGCCATGGAGGAGCTGTCGGAAAAGGTGTCGCACATCTATGGGTACGTCGCGAATACCTTCTCGGGGCACAGTCCCGCGACGGCCCGGGAATTCCAGCAACGGCTCGGCCAAACCTCGGTCGATCCCGATCTGCTGGGCGAGCAGATGTCCCTTTTCTGACTTAAACTGCAAATGAAGACTACCGGCCGGGGGCTGTGGGCGGGGCGGCTTGGGGCTGCGTGCTGCATGAGCTACTGGCAACGTTGGAATTGAGATGTTTCTGGGACACTACGGATTAGCACTCGCCGCCAAGCGCGCGGCGCCTCAAACGTCGCTCGGCTCGCTTACGTTCGCCGCGCAGTTTTGCGACGAACTGTGGCCGATTCTTCTTCTGCTCGGAGTCGAGCAGGTAAAGATCGTTCCGGCCCTGATGACGATGAGCCCATTGGACTTCGTC
>JANOLT010000291.1:0-1695 GCA_031419915.1 Holophagaceae bacterium | reverse complement strand
AAAACCGATGTCCGCAGCTCCGACTTGGACGAACTGCGCGGTTTGCGAAATATTTTCACCCAGCACCAGCTTGCTTCGGAGCCCATCCAGCAGACCGGCCTTTTTCAGCGCCGCTTCCGCCGCGCGGCCATAGGGCGCGTGCATGGGATTGGCTATGGCGATCTTCTTCACCGACGGTTGTTGCAGAGCCGCAAGGCCCAGGCTCTCCACGGCGATGGGCGATGCCTTGGGCACCCAAAGCAGGATGCGGCCAATGCCATATACGAAGAGGGAGTCCTTCACGCCCAGGCCCCGCTGCGCGAGATCCTTGGGGTAGGCGACATCTGCAGAAAGGAAGAGATCGAAGGGGGCCTTGTTCATCAGTTGGGAATGGAAATTCCCAGACGATCCATAGGTGACCACGATCTTTCCTGGATGCTCACGCCGAAAGGCGGTGCTGACTTCTTCCAGTGCCCAGCGCAGATCCGAAGCCGCCGCAATGCGGATGCCTTGGGCCTGGAGCGAAAAGCCAGAACAGGCACACAAAGCGCATAGCCAAAGATTAAGGGCGCGGAAAGGAAAACGCATGATCCTAGAATTCTGCGCGATCCTGCGCGCCGTGGCGAATCTGTCGTGGAGAAGCCCTAGCCTCGACGGCCATGGAAGCCTTCGGCATAGCGGCCCAGGCCCAGGGTTGAGGGCGTGTAGGCGGGGACCAACCTCAAGAGGGCTTTCAGGATCTCGGATTGGCGTTGCCCTTCGGGTAAGGTCACGGCAGTTACAAGTTCCGCCAGACTGCTGTCTAGTAGCTCGCGGGAGCAGGGTTCGGGGTCGGCCTCGAACACCTTGGGATGCACATTCGTACGGGTCGGTTCGCCATCTGAAAAAATTTCCTCGAACATTTTTTCTCCGGGGCGGATACCGGTGAACTCGATTTCCACATCCTGGCCAAGCACAAGACCCGAAAGCTTGACCATGTCCGAGGCCAAATCCATGATCCGCACAGGGCTTCCCATGTCCAACGCATAGACCTTGGCTGTCTCTCCCAAAATCCCCGCTTGAAGCACCAGTTGGCTGGCTTCGGGAATGGTCATGAAGTAACGCGTCATTTCTTGGTGGGTGATGGTGATGGGGCCACCCTTCAAGATTTGCTCCTTGAAGATGGGAATCACGCTGCCTCGGCTACCGAGCACATTCCCGAATCGCACACTCATGTAGCGACAGCCCTTGGGAGCATCGGCGGCGGCGAAAAGCACCAGTTGTTCGGCTATTCGCTTGGTGGCTCCCAGCACGTTGGTTGGGTTAACAGCCTTGTCTGTTGAGATGTTGACGAAGGTGCGGGTGCCCGTAGCCAGGGCCACATCCAGAGCGTTCTTGGTACCAAAGATATTGTTTTCCACGCCTTCTTCGGGGTTGGCCTCAAGAAGCGGAACGTGCTTGTGCGCGGCTGTGTGGAAGACAACATCTGGATTCCAGCGCTTGAAGACCTGCATCAGTCTTGGCCTATTCCGGATGTCGCAAAGTTCAGTGGTGATTCCCTGATTCGGAAATTGGGCCCGAAGTGATCTTTCGATCTCCCAAAGACTGTTTTCTCCGTGGCCCAGCAGTACGATCCTGGAAGGCCTGAAAGTGGTTACCTGGCGGGCTAGTTCGCTGCCAATGGAGCCGCCTCCACCCGTGATCAGGACGACTGAATTTCCAAGCACCTCATTGATG
>JANOLT010000290.1:0-2857 GCA_031419915.1 Holophagaceae bacterium | reverse complement strand
CACCGATGGACACCCGCACCTTGAAGGTAGGTTGATGATCGGGGCCGGACCGTGAAATTTGTTCATAGCAGGGTGCTGGAAATCCCAGGGCCGCCGCCTTTTCCTGCAAAGTCGTCTTGCTGTCGCGGTGTTCCCACATGCCAAGGTGCGCTGAGCGGATGGCCTCCAGATGTCGGCGAGTGACTATGGCGATCACGGCATCGAGCCCACCCTTTTTTGTGTCTTCTGCATCCAGATATATGGCGGCAAGCAGGGCTTCAACGGCATCAGCCAGGGGTTTTCTCAGGGCGCCTGGCTGCTTAGGGGCTCGGACACCCGTGGTCAGAGACAGACCCAGCTCCCGAGCCCAATCATGCAGGGCATCGGTGCATACCAACATGCCCCGCAGTTTTGACATCGCCCCCTCGGGCCAATCAGGCTGCTCCCGATAAATGAGACGTGCCACGCAAAAATTCAGCAGCGCGTCGCCCAGGTATTCCAGTCGCTGATTGTCCTGGCTCCTTCCTGCGGACCCGTGGGTCAGGGCCAGGTCCAGCAGGCTGGCGTCACGAAATTGGTATTGGATCGCGGCTTCGACATCCTTTCGGATAGAGCCCGACAAGCCATTCAAGCCCTTCAATCCCTTCATTCGTTGCCCTCAAGTCCCCCGGGGATACGGTGATTGAATGCTTCATTGTCGAGGATGGTCTTCAACTGGGCGTTGCTAGCCTCTAATTGGGAGAGTGAAAGCCCTTTTTTCTTTGCTTGGCGATAGAAGGTCTTCATCTCGCCATAGCGTCCACTGTTGTAGGAGATGACGAGGGCCCAGGCATAGGCCCGCGAGTTGTAGGGATTCGCCGCGAGCGCGTTACGCAGGCCCTCCAGGGCTTTTGCTGGATTGCTGCTCGCCAGGGCCGTGGCTTCACTCAGGGTGGAATTGCTCAGGCTCAAATGTTCCGCCGCGCTCAGGGTGTTCAGGCGTTCCGGCGAGAAGGGCCCGCTGGGAGTGGCCTCGCGGGGGCTTTCACTGGGAGTCCGCAGTGAGGCTCCCGAATTTGCGGATGGTTGAAAGGACTCTCCGGGCTTCTGCGAAGACTTGATGCTCCCGGCCAGGCGTCCGGTGGGATCAGGCAAGGTGGATTTCAGTTCAGGGGGAGCAGAAACTGCTGGAGATGTCGGGGCGGTGGGTTTTCCATTGGGGGCTGTCGTTATCGCTGAACCAGCGGCCGCATGGAGATCTGGAGTAGTTGCATCTTGAGCCACAGTGGATTGGCCGGACTGGCTCTGTTTTGCCTGCCACCAACGCCAGCCCGTGAACCCGCCACCAGCCATGAGAGCCACGACCCCGGCGCCTGCGACGAGCAGGGTCACCCGAGCGCCCCTTCCTGATTTGGATGGGCGTGGTGTAAGGGCTGGAGGTGTGATGGGTCCAGCAGCCATGACTTCTGTGGGTGGCATGGCATTGCCCGCCGGGAGCATAGCCGTGGGGTCCATGGATGATGGGGCGGGGGCAGTCGTGGCACCGCTTTGCATCAAGGTGGTGGCCTCGGGGACCATGCCCTGCCAGGTTGGATCTTTTGCGGCGCGGAGGGCCTTTGCAAAGGCTTCACCCGTCTGATATCGGGTGTCTGGGTCCTTGGAGAGGCCCCTGTCAAGCACGCTTCGAACAAGGGGGCTGATGCCTTGCAGCATGCTCAAATCAATGGGTTCCGGTGGCTCGTTGACGATTTTGTAAAGAATGGTTGGGGTGGTGTCGCCGCTGAAGGGCTTGCGACCGCTCAAGGCTTCATAGAGGATCACGCCGACCGCAAAGAGATCGCTGCGGGGATCTGGCTTGCCACTGCGGATGTATTCCGGAGCCATGTAGCTCACGGTGCCCATCACCATTCCGGTGGCCGTCATGTCAGAATTCGCAACACGCGCCACACCGAAATCCATCACTTTCGTCCGCAATTTCTTGCCGTCGCGTTGAACGCGGATGTTTGTGGGCTTGATATCGCGGTGCACGACGCCTTGGCGATGGGCGAAGTCCAGCCCGTCGCAAACCTGGCTCAGGACTTCCAGCACTTCAGTTTGGGTAAGGGATTGGTCCTGCAATAATTCCTGCAGATCGTGGCCCGGCACCAGCTCCATGGCGATATACAACACACCCTGGTCTTCGCCGAATTCATAGATGGTCACAAGGTTCGGGTGGTTCAGCGCGCCGGCGGCCTTGGCCTCACGCGCGAAGCGCTCTTTGGCTTCATCGCCCTGTGCGGCACTTGGAAGGATGGTCTTGATGGCCACTTCTCGACCGATGGAAGGATCCTCGCCAAGATAAACTTCCCCCATGGCCCCTTGGCCCAATATCTTTTTAATGTGAAACTTGCCAAGTTTTTCAAACATGGTTCCTTCCCCCTTAAGGCTTATGGCCATGATGCTGATCAAGCATAAGACGTTCCTAAATGGATACCCAAGCAAAGACCTTTTCTTTTTGGGCAATTTCGGCCCAGTTCATGCAAGTATTTTTCCCCCTACCCGGAGCATTCATGCCTGAAGCCCGTACCCGTCAATTCCTGCCGGCGCTGATGGGAAGTCTCCGTCAGGAAGCCCAGGACGGTGTATTGGTGCTGGAGCAGAGCGACGGCATCCGCTATTTGTATTGGGTGAGCGGCAACCTCGTCTACCTGAAGAGCGAGGTTGCTGGTGAGCAGTTCGGAAACTATCTCATTCGGCAGGGTGTGCTGGACCTGGACGCGCTTCAGGAATTGCTGGCGGACAAATCGGGAACCAGGTTTGGGGACCGATTGGTGAAGTGGGGGCTCCTGAACGAGAAGGAGCGGGACGACCATCTCTACACCTTGATGCGTCAGATCCTGCTCAATGCCCTGGAGCATCC
>JANOLT010000289.1:0-2388 GCA_031419915.1 Holophagaceae bacterium | reverse complement strand
AGGGGGATGCGCTCGCTCTCGGGGAAGGGCGCCACCATGAAGAACTGGCCGGGCTTTCGTCCGCGGGCCACCATGGGCGCCTGCACGATGAACGACCACGTCTCGGGAGCTACGAGTTTCTTCTCTAGGATCAGATAGCCTTCGGCGGTTTCATCGTCGGACCAATACAACGATTTGCCTTTCAGCAGGGGCAGCATCAGGCACTCTTCGGCCTCAATGTGGTCGCGGATCAGGTCCACGAGTTTTTGGCCCTGCAGGATGACCTGGTCGCCATTTGCCACCTTGCCATCCACGATCTGGACCAGGAGTTGGAGGTTCATATCCCACATCAAGCGGTGGTCCTCCTGAAGCCTGTCGTACAAGGAATCGGCGCCAATCTCTGCGAGTATCGGGAACAGCTCGCGTTCCTCGGCCTCGTTGTGGGGGCGAAGTACCTCGTAGATCCAGCGAGTACCTTCATCCACGGCGGGCCAATCGCGCTTCGCCAAGGCTTCGGCAAAAATAGTCAGACGCCTTTGAGCTTCTTCGTGCGTGAGATGCCAACTTGGAGAGGGAAGTATCGCTTCGATTTCCGTCGGTAGGGCTGTGGACATTTATGCACTCCTGATCTCACCAGAATGAAGCCTCTGGGCCTGGGCCGCGGTCACGAAAGTTGCATAGGTAGACAATTGTGGCGAGTGTCACAGGGGAAATGAACCATTCCCCCAGCCTCCGGAATTCAAGGATGTGTTGGTGGTCGAACATGCAGGTTTGGTTTACTGGCGTGGCTTACCTGAAGTCAGGCAACATTTCCGCATGATCTGTGAGCTTGATCACTGGCTAAAAAAGTTGAGTGAACCCAAGCTGATGCCGAATCCAAAGGAGAAAGCCATGTCCAATCATGCCGCCCTACTCATTCTCGCAACCGCTTTGGTGCTTCCGGCCGCGGCCCAGAATCCTGACATTAAAAAAGTCCCCGCGCGCTACACGTCGCCAGCCTCGGGGTCTGAGATGTACATGGCCTACTGTGCCAGCTGCCATGGGGTGAAAGGTCTGGGTGGTGGTCCAGTCGCGGAGCACTTGAAGATTGCGGTCCCTGATCTGACCACCCTTTCAAAGCAGAACAAGGGCGCCTTCCCCGCGGTTCATGTAACCCAGGTCATCCGGGGCGAGGTTGGGGTCAGGAGCCATGGCATTCAGGATATGCCCGTGTGGGGACCGGTTTTCCTCAACTTGAATAACAGGCAGGAAGCCGCCGTCCACATGCGTGTTTCCAACCTGGCCAAATATATCGAGAGCCTTCAGGCCAAGTGAGCTATCCAGACCAAGTGAGCTATCCAGACCAACGCTGACGGCGCAGGAAGCTGGTGTACTTGCGGTCTGAATTTTTGATGTGGTTGATCAGCCATGCCTTCAAGGAGTTCAACAACACCAAAGCGCTGAGGTTCCCAGCCTCGTACTTCCTGAGAAATTCCGTCGCCTCGTGGATCAGATCCGAATGCTCGGCGAAATGGTCCTCGCTATCTGGAAAATTGAATTGAGTCAGGATGGATTCCTCATCCACAAAGTGGACCCGGGTTTCATGGATGAGCTTGGTGAACACGGCCGTGGCAAGAGTCCGATCACGCCTGACCACCATCGCTTCGTGAAGATCGTTGATCCGGGCGGCCAATCGCTGGTGCGCTCGGTCGAATCTTTGAATGCCAACGGTATATTCTTCCTCAAGCCACGGAAAGAATGGGGGCTGTGGTTTTGGATCGGGTTTGAAGAACAAATGCACTACTCCTTTTGGTCAATCTGCATCCCAAAGAGATCATCTCGTGTTTCTATTTTAAGCAAATCGCAATAGCGATAGCCTGACTTGATTCCGGGATGGATGCATGACATTGATTCGAAGCCACCTTAAAACTTGGACCGTCACCTTTTCGCTGGCCCTGATCGGTTTTGGCACGGGGACCTGGGCGGCGTCTCCCACGAAGGATTCAGCAGAACTGCAACTGGCTCTGGACAAACTTCAGGTGCTGGGAAGCGTGCTCTACATCGCCGCCCATCCTGACGACGAGAACACAGCGGCGCTGGCCTATTTTTCTAAAGGCAGGAAGCTCCGTTCAGCCTACCTCTCCATGACGAGGGGAGGTGGAGGCCAGGATCTCATCGGCCCGGAGCTGGATGATTCTTTGGCTGCCATCCGCACCCAGGAGCTGTTGGCGGCGCGCCGGGTGGATGGCGCCGAGCAGTTTTTCACACGCGCCGTGGATTTCGGGTACTCGAAAACATCTGAAGAGACTCTTCAAATCTGGGGCCATGAGGCCATTCTTGGGGATGTGGTGTGGGTGATCCGCAGCTTCCGCCCCGATGTCATCATCACCCGCTTCACGCCCACGGCCGGTGGTCATGGCCACCACCTAT
>JANOLT010000288.1:0-2759 GCA_031419915.1 Holophagaceae bacterium | reverse complement strand
GGACCGGAAGTTCATGCACCTTGGGTTCCACATCTACGACCTGGGCTTCCAAAGCCCCCACAGCGAGGCCGCCAAGCCCATGGTGTTCATGACGGCCCTGCTGCTGCTGCTCGTCGTGGTGTCGCTCAATCTCTTTGCCCTAAGGCTGCGCCAAAAATTGAGGGCGCGCTTGGGTGGGAGCACCTTCTGATGCAATCTGGAGATCATATGGAAATTGACGATCCCAGGATCCTGCCGGAGCCGCTGACCTACGCGAAGTTGGCGGAGCCGTCCGCGCCGCCCGTCACGGCCCCCAGCGCCAAGCTGGCGGACCTGCCGCTTACCGACGCGTCCGTGCTCACATCGCCGACCATGCTGACCGTGGAAGCTCTAAACCTTTTCTACAGCGGCAAGCAGGCGCTTTTCGATATCAATCTGAAGGTTGCCAAAAATACCGTCATGGCATTCATTGGCCCCTCGGGCTGCGGCAAGAGCACGCTGTTGCGATGCCTCAACCGCCTGAATGATCTCATCGAAGGTGTGAGGACTGAGGGCAAGGTCACCATCGGCGATTCGAATATCTATGAGCCGGGCGTGGATGTCATCTCGCTCCGCAAGCGCACGGGAATGGTCTTCCAAAAATCAAATCCATTCCCAAAATCCATCTACGAGAACGTGGCCTATGGGCTGCGCATCCAGGGAGTGAGAGACCGGCGAGTGCTTGATGAGGCGGTGGAGACCAGCCTTCAGGCTGCGGGTCTATGGGACGAAGTGAAGGACCGCCTCAAGGAATCGGGCCTGAGCCTGAGTGGTGGACAGCAGCAGCGACTTTGCATCGCGCGGGCCCTTGCCGTGAATCCCGAAGTGCTATTGATGGACGAGCCCTGCTCGGCCCTGGACCCCATCGCCACCAGTCGCATCGAAGAATTGATATTCGAACTGAAAAAGAAATTCACCATCGTGATCGTGACCCATAACATGCAGCAGGCTGCCAGGGCTTCGGATTTCACGGCTTTCTTCTGGCTTGGAAAGCTCATCGAATCAGGTCTTACTGAGAAGATGTTCACCAATCCAAGGGAACGCACCACAGAGGACTACATCACGGGGAGGTTCGGCTGATGGCTCGCCATTTTGATTCAGAATTGCAGGACCTGCGCGATGGCCTGATGGCCATGGCTGGCCAAGTTGAGGAAATGATTGACCTTTCACGGGCGGCCGTAAGCGAGGGATCCTCCGCCAAAGCCGAACAAGTGAAAGCCATGGATCGCTTGGTGGACGAACAGGAACTGAAACTTGACCAGGCCTGCATTGATCTGCTGGCCTTGCGTTCCCCCATCGCCACGGACTTGAGGCTCATCGCATCGAGCCTCAAGATTATTCCTGAAATCGAGCGCATCGGCGACCATTGCTGCAACATCGCCCGCCGTGTGCCCTTCATCCATCCGCCGGTTCTGGCGGGAGATTCCCTGGAGCGATTGGCCGGGGAAACCCGGGGCATGGTAAGACAGGCCGTGAATGCCTTCGTGAACGGCAACGCCGAGTTGGCCCGCGAAGTCATCGCCGCCGACGACAAGGTAGACGCGCTCTACATACAGATCTACAAAGATCTGCTGCGCATCATGCTGGTGGATCCCTTATGCATCGAGCGGGCCAGCAATCTCATCATCGTCATCAAGAACTGGGAGCGCATCGCCGATGAGGCCACCAACATCGCCGAGGAAGTGCTGTTCATCCTGGAAGGCGTGAATGTGAAGCACTCGTACTTGCAGCGTGGCAGAAATCAGCCTGAAGGCTGAAGGGCTGTGGGCTGTGGGGAAATTTGAGCGCCTTCGGCGCATCTACAAATCGAAAATCAACAATCGACAATCGAAAGGTTCTCTGATGCCCCACATTTTGTTGCTGGAAGACGACCTGGACATCCGCCTGGGAATGGAGCAACACCTTCAGCGGGAAGGCTTCACGGTCAGTGCGTTTGAGAACGGGAAAGATGCCCTGCGTCTCCTGCAACAGACTTCGAATGGCCAGGCGCCCAAGCTGGACGTGGCCTTGTTGGACCTCTCCCTGCCCGACATGGATGGGCTCGACGTACTCCGCACCATCCGCAATTCCCCCGCTCTCCGTTCGCTTCCCGTGGTGCTGGTCACCGCCCGCTCTGAGGAGATAGACCGCGTTCTGGGCCTGGAATTGGGTGCAGACGACTACATCTCCAAGCCCTTTTCCACGCGGGAATTGCTGGCGCGTATCCGGGCCATCCTGCGTCGGGCGACATTCCTGGATGAAACAACCAAAGGCCAGATGCTCGCCTTCGGGCCGATATCAGTGGACCTGGACATGCACGTGGCACGGGTGAATGGCGAATCCCTGGACTTCACCCGGCGCGAATTCGAGCTGCTGGCCTACTTCCTGAAGAATCCCCGCCGCGTGCTCAGCCGTGAAAAAATTCTTCAGCAGGTCTGGAGTCTGGAGTACCTGGGCGAAAGCCGCACCATTGACGCGCACGTGCGCAGGGTCCGCAGCAAACTCGGCGACGCCGCCAGCCTAATCGAGACCGTGGTGGGCGTGGGATACCGGCTGGGCAGCGTGGATGGGTGATGGCTGAAGGCTGTAGGCGGTGGGCAGTGGGCTGTAGGAGATAGCGGCAGGAGGCCTAGCGCCAGGAGTCTGCTTTTTATTACCCTTTGATTCAATCCATTCGCACGGCAAACTAGGTGTGTTTGCTTGGAATGGAGAACCGATGAGCCTCAATGCGGTCATGCGCTGGCTAAAGCCGCGAGAGATGG
>JANOLT010000287.1:0-1987 GCA_031419915.1 Holophagaceae bacterium | reverse complement strand
ACCCATCCGCTTCAATAATTTATGGTTGGGAGAAATCTCCTGGGCTTTTTGAATGAGGACTGCGGCCCGGGCATTCATTCCGGTTGCCTGGAAATGCTCAGCGAGCCGGAGCATGGTTTCAACATTCTTCGGTTGAAGATTATGGGCGGCTTCGTAGCACTTGATCATGGCTCGGCGGTCGCTCCCCTTGGTTTCAAGAAGTTTAGCCTGGAATAAATGGTAATCCGCCTTGTTTGGATCCTGGCGGATCGCAAATTGAACCAGTCCAAGAGCCCGCTCGATATCCAGATCTTTGAATGCCCTCATGGAATCCTGGAACCAATCGTCCGGAGTTCGCTCTATCGAGCTATGTTCCGGCTTTGTACTCGCCGCAGGGGACACCTGGGAACTCATTGTGGGTGGGGAATTTTTGAATTCTTCTTCCGCCCAGCCCCGTCGCTCAGGATCCTTCAACACATTGAAGGCTTCTGAGATATCCCTGAACTTCGACTCGGCCTCTTCTTTTTGAGCCCCTGTGAAGCGATCTGGGTGCCACATTTTGGCAAGCCGATGATAGGACGCCTTGATTTCGTCGGCGGATGCGCCTACACGGATTTCAAGAATATCGAAGGGATTCATCGTGGTTCCGGATGCTTGCGTGGCCATACCTGCTTTGAAAGTTAGAAGGCTGAAACCAGGATGGTAGCCTAGTTCTCATTGGAAGATAGAGTGCAAGCCTGATCATAGCTGCTTGCAGGATCAATCTCCAAGCGGGTTGGAAGTTTGGTGGCACACTGGATGGCTCGGAGACGCGCATTGGCTGCCATGCTTGGGACAGGTTCGCTGGAAAATATCCGTGAGGGGCTCAGGGCAGGTGACCTGTCTTCAGAAGGCCTTGTTCGGATCTGCCTGGACACTATTCAGCATCAGGAATCCTCCCTTAACGCCATCACCTTCACCGATCCAGTGCGGAGTCTCGGTCTTGCAAAGGCCGCGGATATCAGGCTTCGACAAGGTGAACGGGGAGCCATGTTGGGTATACCTGTTGTATTGAAAGACAACCTTCATTGGACTGGCCTTCCCGTGAGCAATGGCTCCAGGATCGCCAAGGGCTACATCGCCCCTTACGACGCCACGGTGGTCAAACGCTTGCTGGAAGCGGGAGCCGTGCCCATCGCCAAAGCCAACATGGATGAATTCGCCATGGGCTCCAGCGGTGAATACAGCGCATTCGGCCCCAGCAGGAACCCCTGGGATATCAGCAGGGTGCCCGGCGGCTCCAGCAGCGGTTCCGTCGTCAGTGTGGCCGCGGGCTACGCACCATTCGCGCTGGGTAGCGATACCGGCGGCTCCGTAAGGCTTCCCGCTGGGTTCTGTAACGTTACGGCTCTGCGCCCTACCTACGGTGTACTCAGTCGCTATGGCGTCACGGCGATGGCATCCAGCCTTGACCAAGTGGGCCCCGTGGCGAGAACGGCCGCGGGCATTGCGGCGGGATTCAGCGTGATGACAGGGAGAGATCCACTCGATTCCACCAGCGTTGACCTTCCGGGCAATGGGCGGCTGGCCGATCTGAAACCCGCATCACTCAGGGGCCTGCGCGTGGGGCTGCCAAAGGAATATTTTGGCGAAGGCCTGGACCCTGCCGTGCGGAGCATTGTAGAAAGCGCTTTGCGGGCCTTTGAGCGCGAGGGCGCCTGCGTCATCGAAATTTCCTTGCCTCACACGTCCTACGCCATAGACACCTACTACCTCATCTGCACCTCCGAAGTGAGCAGCAACATGAGCCGTTTCGATGGCGTGCGCTACGGCGCGCGGAAACCTGCGGACAGCCTTGCCGAGATGATGGCCGAAACCCGCGAACAGGGCTTTGGCGCAGAGGTGAAACGTCGCATTCTGCTTGGCGCGTTCTGCCTTTCCAAGGGCTACTACAATGCCTTCTACCTGAAGGCCCTCAAGGCCCGCACGCTGATCACCAAAGATTTCACGGATGCCTTCGAAAAAGTGG
>JANOLT010000286.1:0-4429 GCA_031419915.1 Holophagaceae bacterium | reverse complement strand
CGCCCGGCATCGCCATCAACAAGATGACCGATGTGGCCTTGAAGGCCGCCAAGGTGCAGCCAGCCGCCCAGGTGGTGGAACGCACCTTTGGCATGCTGGAAGTGCATGCCTTCGATAAGGGGGAGGTTCGAACCGCCGGCGAAGCTGCCATTGGGCATTTCGGACTCACGGAGAAGGACCGGCTGACACCTTATGTGGCCACCTGCGAAGTCATCCGTTCCGTGGAACCCATGCATGCCCAGATCATCAACCGCAACCGCTACGGCCACATGATCCTTCCCGGCCAATCCCTCTTCCTTTTTGAATGTGATCCCGCCGCTTACGCCGTGCTGGCGGCGAATGAGGCGGAGAAAGCCGCCGACGTATTCCTCATCGATCTCAAGCCCTACGGGGCCGTGGGGCGCCTGATGATGGCCGGCAGTGAGTCCGAGATTGATAGCGCTATGCAGGCCGCCATCGACGCAATTAATTCCATCCAGGGCCGTCCCTACCGGACCAAGGCTTAGGGGCCGTTACGAAATGAACAGTGTTTTTATGGGTATTTTGTTACGGCCCCTTATGCCGGACCACCATCGCAATGACAAAGGTAATATTTTTGCAACGGCCTGATTTTCCAACTAAACGCTTGTGGCATACTGCCACCCACCTTCCAAGGAGAAACCAATGAGTGAAGCGCTCGGCATGATCGAAACTAAAGGATTCGTGGCCATGACGGAAGCCTGTGACGCCATGCTGAAGGCGGCGCGGGTGCAGCTGGTGGGCTACGAAAAGATCGGCGGCGGTTACGTCACCGCCATCATCCGCGGCGATGTGGCCGCGGTGAAAGCCGCAGTGGAAGCCGGTTCCCTGGCCGCGCAAAAAGTCGGCGAGATCGTGTCCGTGCACGTCATCCCGCGCCCCCACGAAAACGTGGACTCCGTCCTTCCCCTGGGCCATCCCAGCCCCACCGCGTAACCCCGGAGTCCAGCCATGTTGATCGCCAAGGTGGTGGGCGATGTCGTCGCGAGCCAGAAGGTGAGCGGCATTGTCGGCCATAAGCTGCTGCTGGTCCAGCCCGTGGATATGAAAGGCGCGGCCAAGGGCAACCCGCTCGTGGCCTCGGATGCCGTCGGCGCTGGTGCTTCCGAATGGGTCATCGTCTGCCAGGGCAGTTCCGCCCGGATGACGCCCGTGAGCGAAGGCCGCCCCGTCGATGCCGTCGTCATCGGGATCGTAGATGCCATCCAGTTCGAAGGTGAAGAAGTTTACAAGAAATCCTAAGCACGCAAGTTTGGCGAGGCTCAGTTATGGAAATCGATCGAGCCCTGGTCTCGAGAATCGCTGAACGGGTCCTCCGCGAGCTGGAGGGCGCGGAGGCGCCTGCACCGGGAGCCCAAATGGGCTGTTTCCCCGATGTCCCCTCGGCCATCCAGGCCGCGGAGAAAGCCTTTCAGGCCTACCGGTCCATCGGCCTGGAACGCCGGATGGAGATCATCCAGCGCCTTCGTGAAGGTCTCCGCCTTCGCGTGCAAGAACTGGCGACATTGGCGGTCCAAGAGACTGGAATGGGCCGTTTTGAGGACAAGGTCAAGAAGAACCTGCTGGTCATCAACAAGACTCCCGGCCCTGAAATCCTCCGGGCGGAGGCGGTCTCCGGCCAACACGGGCTCTGTCTCGAGGAACTGGCTCCGTGGGGCGTGATCGGTGCCATCACGCCCTCCACCAACCCTTCCGAATCCGTCATCAACAATGGGATCGGCATGATTTCCGGCGGCAATGCGGTGGTCTTCAATGCGCACCCATCCGCCAAGCAAACCACCGCCTTCGCGATTGATCTCATGAACCGCTTGCTGGTGGCCGAAGGGGCGCCCGCAAATCTTCTTTGCTGTATTACGGAACCCACCATCGAATCCGCCAATGAACTGATGCGCGCACCCGGCATCCGGTTGGTGGTGGTGACCGGTGGACCGGCTGTGGTGAAGGCCGCCTTCGCTTCGGGCAAAAAGGTGATCGCGGCAGGACCGGGCAATCCGCCGGTGGTGGTAGATGAGACCGCGGATCTCGAACAAGCCGGGCGCGGCATCGTCGCAGGCGCTTCTTTCGACAACAATGTCGTCTGCACGTGCGAAAAAGAGGTGATCGCGGTGGAGGCCATCGCGGATCGCCTGAAGGCGGCCATGGTGGCTGCCGGGGCTTACGAGCTGCGTGGCCCCGAAATCGCCACGGTCGAGAAACTGGTGGTGGACGGTTGGCACCCGAACAAGGATTTCGTCGGGAAGGACGCGAGCGTCATCCTTCGCGCAGCGGGGATTGCATTCACGGGCGATCCTCGCCTGATCTTCGCGGATGTGCCCTTCGAGCACTCTTTCATCCAGGCTGAACTGCTCATGCCCCTGATCGGATTCACCCGCGCCAAGGATGTGCACGAAGCCATCGAAATGGCGCTGAAGGCCGAGCATGGCTTCCGGCACACCGCGAGCATGTACTCCAAAAACATTGACCATCTCGACGAGATGGCCCGCGCCGTGAACTGCTCGATCTTCATCAAGAACGGACCGAATTTCAATGGCCTCGGCTTCGAAGGGCCCGGATCCACTTCCTTCACCATCGCCTCCCCCACGGGCGAAGGAATGACCAACGCCGTCCATTTCACACGGCGTCGGCGTTGCGTCCTCAAGGACCATTTCCGAATCGTTTGATCACCTAGCGACTGGATTCTTCCATGGCCAAACCGAAAACGAACCCGGTTCCAACCCTCGGCATCATCGAGCTCTCCAGCATCGCCAAGGGGCTGATGGTCTGCGACCTCATGTTGAAGAAGGCAGAGGTGCGCCTTCTCCGGGCGGGGCCTGTGGGCTGCGGCAAGTTCATGATCCACGTCACCGGCGATGAGGCAGATCTCCTGGAGGCCGTGGAGGAGGGCCGGAACAAGGCGGAGCCTTACCTCGTGCATTGGACCTTCATCCCGAACCTCCATGCCCAGGTCCTTTCGGCCCTTCAGGGCAAGCGAAGCACCAAAGTTCCCACCGATGCGTTGGGCATCGTCGAGGCCCAGGCGCTGGCCGCCCTGATCCAGGCCGCGGACAAGGCCGTCAAGACCACTGCGGTGCGACTCCTGGAAATCACCTTCGATCTGGATATGGGTGGGAAGGGATACTTCACTTTCACCGGGGACCTGGCGGAAGTGGAAGCCGCCATCGCCACCGCGGAGGCCCTGCTCCGGAAGGAAGGCGCCTTCATCCAAAGCGAGATCCTGGCGCGCCCCCATGAGCGGATCCAGGCGCTCGTGCATGAAGGTCTGGAGAGCTTATGCTTCTCGCGCGAGTGAAGGGCCTGGTGGTCGCCACGCAGAAAGTCGAGTCTCTGAATGGGCTGAAGCTCCGGATGATCCAGCCCGTGGACGGCTCCGACAAAGTACTGGGAGATCCCCTGGCTGCGGTGGATCTGGTTGCCTCCCGCGACGGGGATCTCGTGATGTTCATTGATGCCCGCGAAGCGCCCAAGGCCCTTCCCAACGCCTACGGGCCTATTGATGCCTGCATCGTGGGGCTTGTGGATTCAGCCATCTAAGCTCAATTCGGAGAAAAAGAAGCCACGAAGGGATACGAATGGACACGACTAGATACGAAGGCTTTCATCCCGGATTTTGCGATGGCATGACCCACGCTGGCTTCAGACTTCAGGTTTGCACCACCCACGGCATACTCCAATGCGAAACGATGCTTTGCCTGAAGCCCGTAGCCTGATGCCTGAAGCCAATTTCAGCCTGCCCAGATGCAAGATTAGGAATTAACTGAATGGTATCGCACCCAAGCCAGCTATTAGGAGACGCACCATGTTCATCGCCGAAGTGCTCGCCCCAGTTGTTGCCACGGAAAAACACGCCTTTTTCGCGGGGCGCAAGCTCCTGTTGGTGCGCGAAATCCTGGAAGATGGACGGCCCGGAGACCGCACCATGGTGGCCCTTGATGGCGTTCAGGCCGGCTCAGGAGACCGGGTGCTCGTGGCTCGGAACGGTGGCGCGGTGGATGACGTGATCGGGCAGAAGGACTGCCCCGCCAACGTCATCATCATCGCCCACGTGGATGCCATCGAGCTTTGCGGCGAATAGCGGTTGCATTCTAGGGATCACCCGGGTGAAGGGCAAGAGTTCCTGCGTCGAGCGACCCAAGTGAAGAATGTCTGGATTCCCTACGGAGAATGAAGGGCCGGGTTGTTCCCTCATTGCAAAATGCCCCGCTTCTCCGCGTCATTTTCGACTCCCGAATTTCAATTGAAGCTCATGTCTTGACTCCTTCACTCTTCCTTTTTCGTGGGTGGTCTGGGATCTGATCCGGCGACTTCATCCATCGCGCCCACCGCCAGGATGGGGAAGCGCAAGGGCTCGCCCCAGGCGCCGTCGCTGCGCACCAGGCTTTCGTGGAAGAAGCCCCAGAACACCAACCCATCG
>JANOLT010000285.1:0-10532 GCA_031419915.1 Holophagaceae bacterium | reverse complement strand
CCTTGCTTTGTACGGCCTCACCTCCATTCCCGAGGGCCATGCCCTTGGCCTGGAACCAGCGATGAAACTGGTAGCGGAGGTCGCCCGCATCAAGACTGTGCCTGCAGGCACCGCCGTGGGCTACGGACGCACCTTCGTCGCACCGCATCCCTTGCAGATCGCCACGCTGGGCTGCGGCTATGCTGACGGCTATCGGCGGGATCTCGGAAATCGTGCGGTGGTCGGATTTGCCGGAGCCACCTACCCCGTGGTGGGCCGAGTCTCCATGGATTTCCTCACCGTGGCCCTGCCCATCGGCGTGGCCATCGCGCCAGGCGATCCCATGACTCTTTTCAGTTCCGATCCCACGGCCCCCCACAGCATCGAACGGCTGGCGCAGTTGCTGGGTACCATCCCCTACGAGTTGACCTGCGCCCTGCACCGCCGACTCGGACGGATCTACCCCGAAGCAGGCTGAAGTACCTTTTGATTCCAGGAATACCGAAGGCCCCGCTATTCTGCGTCTAGTCTTTTGCCCTTATGAACATCGTCGCCATCACCCAGCACGCAACCTTGGTAGAACGCCTCCGCATGGCTTACGAGGGGGCGGGGCATCGCGTTACCCATTTGCCGGATCCGTTGAGCGCCCTGGCCACTGAAGCCTGGAACCAGGCCGAGCTGATGCTCGTGGATGGCAGCGGTGATCCCCTGGATGGCTTCCGCTTCTGTAGCCTGATGCGAGGTGAAATCCGGGCGCTGTTTCACAACCTGCCTATCTACATCATCCTCAAGGATCCCCCGGCTCTGGCTGATCTAGACCTTCTGCGTGAAGTGGATGGGGATGGATTCGTTGCCGCCAATAGCACCATCCATCAGCTGTTGCACCAGCTGGAACCCGTGATGGATGGAAATCCGGATCGTGCCGGGCGCTCGGTGCCCGTGAGTGCCATCGGCTTGCCCACGGGCATCTCCAGGAAACTCCCAGGATTGCTGCAACACTTCCGATTCGAACTGAGCCTGCATTCAGCGGTGAAATTCCTGAAGGATCATGAAACAGTGAAAGCGCCGCTGGTCCTACTGGGCATTGACGCAAGCGGTGAGCGTTCCCTACGAATCCTCAACACGCTCCGGGAGCAGGAGGAACGGCCTTTCATCATTCTCATCGGCAAAGCCGAGAATGAGACCATTGAACGGAAACTGCTTCTGGCTGGCGCTGGAGACTGGCTACCGGTGCCGCTTTCCGGTCCACGATTACTGCATGCCTGCCGTCGCGGTCTGGAGTGGATGCACGCCAAGCGGGTGAAACTGGAGTTCGACCGCCAGATCAACGATCTGCGGGAGAGGCGCATCATGCTGGAGATCGAGGCCGCTTCGCTTCGCAACGAAGTGCTCACGGACCCCCTGACCCAGCTGCTCAACCGCCGGGCCTTCGACCAGAATCTGGAGCACGCGATTTATCAATGGGAACGCCACAAGCGACCCTTTGTGCTCATCCTTAGCGACCTCGATCATTTCAAACTCATCAACGATCGCTTTGGGCATGTCGCTGGAGACGAAGTGCTAAAGGCCCTTACAGCCCGCATACGCAGTGCGCTTCGCAAATCCGATCTGGCCTTTCGAATCGGTGGCGAAGAATTCGCCGTGCTCCTGACCGAGACAAATCTCAAAGTCGGTGAAAGCGTCGCGGAAAAACTCCGCCGCCGCATTGATGGGGAGCCGCTGGTCCTGGAGGGCGGCCACACGATCTCCCCGAGCATGAGTTTCGGCGTCGGCGCTCCCGGTGCTCACAACTTCAAGGACCTCTTCGAACAAGTTGACAAAGCCCTGTACCAGGCAAAAGGCCGTGGCAGGAACTGCGTTGTGGTGGTGGAGTAGTCTGATCTCCCAAAGCCCACCACCTACCGCCCACAGCCTTCCCTCTACTGTCTCAGTGTGAAAAGATCGCCCAGACCCCGCAGTGTCAGGACGAGATCCACGCGGTCCTCTCTGCCGGTGAGGCCACTCCCAAACGGGACGGAGAGCGCGATGTGGGAATAGCGCAGGGTGGCGGCCACGCAGGGGGTGACATAGGCAAGGCCCACCTGACTATAGGCGAAGCCACGGCTCTTGATGTCGTAGTTGGTGCTGAACTCCAGGCGCACGCGGTCATCAAAGAAGCGCTGCAAGCCCCCTAATTGAATGCCCTGCTGCCGCACCAGCAAACGGTTGATTGCCGTGGAAAAGATCGCCAGGTTCAGGCGGCTTCCATCGGCTCTTTTTACTTCGGCGGTAAGGGAATTGTCCGTGCCACCATCCACCAGATCCGACGAACGCTTGAAGTTGAGACGAAACGACTCATTGGGTTCCAGATCAATATTGCTGTCCAGCGAACCAAATCCCTTCTTGATGCGGCCATCCCCCAACAGGACGGGATTGAAATGGAATTTGGTGGAAACACGCCAGCGGATCAGATCCGCGAAGTTCATCCCAGCACCCGGTCTTCCCAGGAAATGTTGCTTGACGCCGAGTTCAGCGCTCTGTTCCCCCATGGCGCTGCTATCAACACCTGGTTGGGCATCTACTTCGTCGAATCGCGGCAGTTTGCCTGCCAAGCCGAACTTGCTGTTTTGAGTGAGCGCAAGGAAAGGCTCAATCACGTGCCGGATATCTCCGTGATATCCAAGCAGTGATAGACCCCTGTACGTGCGTCCTGCCTGCGGTCCTGAAAATTGAAGTTTGATGGAGTCAAAGTAGCGTTTGGCGGAATCTCCCTCAGCGCGGAAAGGATCAAAGGCTGAATTGATTTTGGGATCAAGGGACGTTCCACTGGCTCCAGAATTGGGATCGAAGACAGACTCCTTCAAGGTGGCGCTATAGCGCGTGTAGCGGCCCAATACCTGGGCGTCCGCCCGGAATGGGCCCCACTGCCCCAACCGCCCGTGGACCCGGATGAAAGCATCGTCCCGGCCCCATGCATAGCGGCCTTCGGGGTCGTTTTCACCGGTCTGGATCTTGTAGCTGAGGCGGCTCGTTCGCCAGGAACCATCCAGATAGAAATCCCCCAGCGGAATCGGGAAAAGCCGGGCCTCCACCTGCGGCAGCACTTGGCGCTTCAGCGAACTCGGAAAGTCCGGGCGGAAGAATGGATCATTTGGAAGGAAAAAACTTCGTTGTTCCTGGGCCCTGAATGCGAAACTCGCCCACTGAAAACTTTTGCCTAAGTAAAAGGCACTATCGAAGGGCCGCGCGCCCAGCTGTCCAAGTCCCCTTCCGTAATCCGCATCTATCAGGCTGTCGGATGCCTGATTGACGTCCGCTGTGAGTTGCCAGCCGTCCTCGCGTTGCCAGACTTCTTTGAATCCAAAGCGGAAACGCCGCTCGGCGCTGCTGATCTCCTTGATGGTCTGGCCCTGGAAACTGCCCTGGTGGGTGGGTTCGGGATTCCACCGGGATTCCAGTCCCCACAACACACCCTGCTTCGAAAAGTATTGGGGCGAAAGGGTGGCGTCGGCGCTGTCACCCATGGTCTGGAAATAGCTGAGCCCCAAAGTGGCCCCCAGCCGCCCGCTATATCCCAGCAGTGGGGGCAGCAGACCAGAACTACGCTGGGCTTTGGCTGGATATATAGCCCATGGCACATAGAGCAGCGGGACATGACCGACAATGACGCGCGCATTCCGAAGCGTCGCGAATCCATCCAAATCGAGCTTCAATTCCGAAAGCCGCACTCTCCAGCCTGGCTCTTCCTGCGGACAGGGGCTCACTTCCACCGCCTTGAATTCCCAGTGCTTCAGCGTGGTAAAACTCACGCGGTCCGAACGAAGCACCCAATCAGGCGGGAGATCCAATTCCAGTGCGCGCGCCTCGCCAACCTGATGCTTCCAATCCATGGAGAGCCGCTCGCAGCGCAATCGCAGGTCTGGTGCTTCCATGCGGATGTGGCCTTCGGCCGTGAGTTGCCCTGTCGCGGGTTCGTAACGGATCCGATCCGCCAGAAGAAGCACCTCATCCGTCTCGATGGCACCGCCTTCGATACTCCAGGAATCCTCGGTCTCCACGACCTTTTCACCGCGCCATCGGAAAGGCACACGCTTATCAGATGCAGCACCGGGATCAAAGGGCCTGAGCGGCAACAGCGCGATGGGATCGGGCCAAGAAGCGTTCTCCTGAAGTGGCATAAGGGGTGGCAAAGCGGGTAGACTTTGGCCCGGCAAGCTCTGGCCATACAAAGCCACCCACGATGAGGCTGTCAGCAGTATTGCCAACCGAGGCCACATCAAAGTCGGGGGCCGCATGAAGCCTCAGCTGCCGTGCTGGTGGGGTGCGATCAACGCGGTGAGCAGGAAGATGCCGAAGCCCGTGAGCAATGCCAGCGTGCTCTTCCAACCCCGTTCCTTCTGCACCTCTGGCAACAGATCCGAGCTGGCCACATAAATCATCAGGCCGCCCGCCATTGCCAACACTGGCGCGGGGCTCAGATGCAGGGTCGATTGGCTCATGGCGCCAATCAACGTGGCCGCCGCCAGTCCCGCAGATGCCAGCAGGGCGCCGCGCTTTCCAAAACCCCGCGCCAGGAAAATACTGGAGATGGTGGCCCCCTCTGGAATGCGATGGAGCAGGAGGGCCATGAACATGAAGAGTCCCAGATTGCTGCTGCTATGCACCGCCGCCGCCAGAGCCAGACCATCCATGAAGCTGTGCAGTGAAAGCCCCACCAACGCCATGATGCCCGTCATGGGGCCGCCGTCCATATGGGTTTCTTCACCGTAATGGAAATGCATGGTGATGCCGTGCTCCATCACGTGCACCAGCAGAAAGCCGCCCAATACCCAAAGGGCTGTGCCTTTACCGCCCTGTTCCAGGCTCTCTGGAATAATGCGCACCAAGGCTGCGGAGAGCAGGTAGCCTGCCGCGACACCGGAAATCAGCCGCATGGTGGAGGCCCGTCCCTGAAGAAAACGCACCACCAACCAACCTCCGAAAAGGGTGGCCAGGGATGCCAGGAGGGCCTGAATCGCTAGGGACATGGAATGACTATGTCAGGGCCGCGATTACGCTTTCACTTTCTTCTGAGCGGAAACCCTGGGCTTGGGCTCGGTCTTCGTAGGCGTTTTCGGCTTGGAAGTAGATTGAGTGTCCAGGGCAGACTCCATCTTCTTGGGTTTGGTTGCGACCTTTGGGGCGGGTTCCGTGGTGGTTGTGGCCTCACTCTTGAGTGTTTTAGGCTTGGTGGTCTTGGTTTTTGAAGGCTTGCCTGATGCTTTGGCAGCAGGGGCATTCTGTATCGTTTCATGGTCAGGCGCAGGTACAAAGACGACAGGCGCTACCACGGACGATCCTGAACCCGTTGGCGCCACCGCGCCCAGGCGTTTCGGTCGTGGTGTCGGCAAAAGGAGCGCCGCCACGATCTCTCCCGAGAGCACGGGAGGCTCGAAGGCCACCCGATTTTGCGCCACTGGTGTGGCTTGTGCGGCTTTCGCGGCACCACCCCTGCCCCGGCGACGACGACGACCGGACTTGGTGGGAGATTCCTCTTTTCCCCCTTCGGTTTCGACTTCGGCGCCTTCTTCGTCTTCGGGTTTAGCGCTTTCGAACAGGGCGCGAAGTCGCTCCCTCTCATCCAGGGCCGCGCGCTGCACATCCCGGCGGTCGTGCTTGAATTCAGCCGATTTTGGAAAATTGCGTTTTGATGTTTCCTTTGGCGCCTTCGCGGTGTTTTCACCAAGCGCCTTATCAAATGAGATGGCGCTATCGCCGCCCAGGACAACAGTCTCGTCTTCAGGCTCGATCGCGCGCTCGACATAAACCTTGGTGGGCTTCTCTTCTGGTTCTTCCTCGCGCTGTTCGATTTCGGCCACCATCTCGCCGTAGGCTACTTCGGAGTCCGCCAGGATTAGCACACTGGCACCAAAGGTGTCCTCCATCTCTTGCAGTTCACGGCGCTTCTGGTTCAACACCGGCATGGCGATGGCCGGGGCAAGCTTTACGCGAAGCTCTTTCACATCGCCATGGCTTAGAATCGCCTTCAAGCGACGGATTACGGAGAGCAGAAGGGCCTCGACGCTCTTCACTTGGCCCGCGCCCTGGCAGTGTGGGCATGGCACATGGGTGGTCTGTTGGATGGAAGGCCGCAGACGCTGACGGGTCATCACCAAAACGCCAAAGCGATTGATTTTGCCCACTTCCATGCGGGCCTTATCTTCGCGCAGGCCCTCCACGAGCTTGTCTTGCACGGCCTTGTTGTGGCTCTCTTTCTTCATGTCAATGAAATCAATGACCACCAGACCGGCGAGATCCCGTAGACGCAACTGACGCGCGGCTTCTTCCGCGGCTTCCATGTTGGTGCGGAAAGCCATGTCCTCGACGCCTTCACCGGATGTTTTGCCACTGTTGACGTCAATGGCCACCAGCGCTTCGGTTTGATCCAGCACCAGGGCGCCGCCGCTGGGCAAGCCGACCTTCCGCGCGTAGATACGATCTATTTGATCTTCCGTTTGGGATTTGGAGAAAAGGGGCTTGGTTCCAACGTAGTGCTTCAGCACATGCGCATGTTGGGGCATGGTGCGCTTGAAGAAATTTTGCGCTGCGTGAAAGGTCTCCAGATCGTCAACCAGCACTTCTTCCATGTCCGCGGAAAAGGCGTCCCGCAGGGTACGGGTGACCACGTCGTCCTCTTGCCACACAAGACCTGGGCCCTGGCGCTGCTTGTAGCGATTGAGCACTTCCTTGTAGGTGTCGAGAAGATATTCCAGATCCTTCTGGAAGTCCTCTTTGGTGACACCCAAGCTAGCGGTGCGCACGATGACGCCCATGTTCTTGGGAATCTCCAATTCGTCTATGAGCTGCTTGAAATACTCACGTTCTTCACGGCTTTCGATCTTTCGACTGATGCCGTTCACGGGGTTGCCCGGCGTCAGCACCAGATAGCGGCCGGGGAGACTCACTTGCGCGGTCATCATGGCGCCCTTGGTGCCGATCTCTTCGCGCACCGCCTGCACCAGGATCTCCTGGTCGCGGTTCAACAAATCCTGGATGCGTCCCCGGCGGCCATCCTGGCTCACCATGTCACGGGGCAATTCCCCGAGCGGCAGGAAGCCGTTTTTTTGGCTGCCGTAATGAATGAAGGCCGCCTGCAGGCTTTGATCCGCCCGCACCACTTTGGCCTTGTAGATGTTGCCCTTGATCTTCTCGTTGTGGATGAACTCCACATCGAAGTCGAGGAGGGTGCCGTCCAATAGGGTGGCCACACGGATTTCTTCTGGATCCGTGGCGTTGATCAGCATGGATTTCTTGCTCAAATGAGTTCTCCTTAACGGCCTGGCCCAAGGCGGATGCACCGCAGCTTTGGGACCTTGCCCTGGATTGGAAACAGATTGTGTTGGGGATGAAGGAAGGCGGTTCTGAAAAACCTGATCAGCCAATTGGCACCGACCGGGGAGAGCTTTCGGAAACACCTGAAAAGGTTAGGCAATAGCGCCTGAGATTTGCGGGCCGCCCGAGATGACGCGGTAATCCGGTTTCGCCGGTGGCTTAAAAAGATTCTCGCAGCAGAATGCAGTTAAAGTCCACTTTCTCCGCGAAACCATAGACGGGTACTAGGTTTCCGGGCCATGATGGCAGCGGAGATCCATCCATGGCCCCCGTGAAGAAGACACCGAACACTGAGTCAAAACCCGAGACAAAACCCAAGGCGATCCCTGCGAAGGCCCCAGTAATAGCTGATGTGCTAGCTATAGAGAAGGCTGCGGGCACACCCAAGAAGGCCTCCGCCGCACTCAAAAAAGCTACTGGAAAGTCCATACCAGCTCCGCTAAAAACAAAGCCCGTGGTGGAGAAGAAGGCCCAAGTCGAGTCGACGAAAAAGGGAGTCGAACAAAAAAAATCCGTAGTAAAGGCTGTTGCTGACAAGCCGTCGGCATCGGCATCGGCATCGGTATCGGTATCCATGGCGAGCGCGCCCAAAGCTGTCGAGAAAGTATCCAGCCTCTTGTCTGGGCACGTGGAGGCCGTCCTGCAAGCAGTGAAGGAAGGCAAAGCCATCGAGCTGATCTTCAGGGACGCCGAAGCCGATCCACCGCGCACCTTCGAACCTCGCCAGGTGATCTTCGACACCCTGGCTCAGGCCTGGTTCGTGTGGGGCTGGGATCGGCGTTATAACGCCGAACGTCATCACCGATTAGATCAGATGGCCGAAATCAATCTGGTGGACGGTCCAGGACGCTCCGCCCAAGGTCCATATAAAGAGGACACCCCTGCCAATCTCATCGGTGGTTGGCTAGGCGGTGAACCCATTCGCGTGAAGGCAACCATGCAAAAGCAATGGATCTTTGCGGTGAAGCAGGCGCCCCCCGCCTTCCCCGAATTCAAAATCGAGGATGCTGAAGACGGCAAGGCCACTGTCTCATTTGTGGCGACGGATCTTCGCGCCATTGCCCGCTGGTGCCTGCAATTCGGCGAGGGCATTCAGGTCCTGGAGCCACAGCGCCTTGTGGACCGCATCAAACAAGTAGGCGTGGCCTGGGTCGGCAAGCCCATGGCCGCAGCACCGGCCCCTACACCAAGGCCCGCACCCCAACCGGCGCCACGGCCCGAACATAAGCCGGAGCACAAATCAGAGCATAAATCAGAGCATAAATCCGAACACCGCCGAGAACATGGCAAGGACCGTGAAGAGAACCCGAAAAAGGGTTCGCGGGTTGAGATCCGCATCGAAAAACTTTAGGGACCGTTACGCCTTGGCCAGCACTTTTCTGGCCAAGGTGTTACGGCCCCTTATGTCGGCCGCAGGCCGACGTGATGGGTGGTGCTCAGCGCAAGATCGAAGGTGTTACGGCCCCTCCAGCTATCGGCCGCAGTGCGCCCTCCTACTCACTACGTTCGCAGAGCTGGAGCCTCTATGTCGGCCGCAGGCCGACGTGATGGGTGGTGCTCAGCGCAAGATCGAAGGTGTTACGGCCCCTTATGCCGACACGCCGTCTCAATGACCGAATTATTTTTTCGCAACGGCTTAACGTAGAATTATTGAATGTTCAGAGGTATCCCATGCGCATTGCTTTGCTCCTTACCATCCCCGCTCTTGTGCTCGCAGCCCAGGATCCAGCCCAGCCAGCCATCAGCTTCGACTCGATGCATTTCGACTTCGGCAAGCTCTCGCCGGACAAAAAGGTCAGCCACAAGTTCAAGGTCCTCAATAAGGGCACGGCCGTCCTCAACATCACCGGGGTGAACCCTTCCTGCGGCTGCACCTACACCGCTCCCGCGAAGTGGTCTCTGATGCCGGGCG
Organism: Holophagaceae bacterium; assembly: GCA_031419915.1. Lineage (GTDB taxonomy): Bacteria > Acidobacteriota > Holophagae > Holophagales > Holophagaceae > JANXPB01. The sequence goes on along the minus strand of JANOLT010000285.1, from coordinate 1,291 downwards.
AATCCACGGAAATCGAAGCCATCTTCAACCCAACCGGTTTTCGCGGCCCTATTCGCAAATCGCTGGTGGTGATTTCCAATGATCCGAAAACCCCCAATCAGACCCTGACCTTCGAGGCTGAAATCGTCCAGGAGATCAATCTGAAGAGCAATGTGATTTTCTTTCTCGACGTGCCCCGCACCAAACCCATGAATTCCACCATGCGCCTGGAGAGCGGCAATGGAGAAAAGGTGGAGATCACTGAAGTCAAAGCGGCGGGCGCTCCCTACTATCGCTTTTCCCACAAAAGTGAAGACAAGGATGCGGTGCTGGATATCACCTTTGACGGCAAGCTGGTGCCGAGCGGCCAACAGCGTGGCGTGGACACCATCACGATCCGCCACACCAATCCGCGAGTGCCGCCCATCGTGATCACCTCGCAATGGGAATTGAAGCCCGCCATCACCGCAAGCCCCGACAAGGTGGTCTGGCAGGAACGGGCAGGCAAGGAGTTGCGCGCCAAGCTCGTGCTGAAGAGCACCACCGGAAAGCCTTTCGTTTTGAAATTTGAGAGCTGCACCAATACCAACGTTCGGGTGGAGGGCCTCAGCAATAAACCTGCCGAGCACCAGGAATTCACCGTGGTGCTTGGTAAGGAGGCCAAGCCCGGCACCACCAACGACTGGTTGACCCTTTCCACGAACGACCCCGACCAGCCTCAACTGCTGGTGCGCATCGCCGCCATCCTTAGCTGAGACGGTGGACGAAAACATTCAGGTGCCACGCGCCAAAAAGCATTTATTGGCGGTTATAGGATTGGGCGGTACGGCTCTGGTATGGGGCGGAACCTTCGCGGCCGTGGCCTACGCCCTGCGTGCGGGGCTTTCGGTCAATGCGCTTTTGAGCCTGCGATTCGTCCTGGGGGCCTTGGCCCTGGGCGCTGTGCTGCTGGCTCTGCGCATTAAACCCACTAAGGCGGAACTGCTGGATGGCCTTTGGCTGGGTCTGGTGGTGGCCACGCTCTTCTGGTTCCAAACCGATGGATTGCGCTTTACCAGCACGGCCAAATCAGCCTTCATCACGGGGCTCTACGTCATCTTCACTCCGATGATTTCGATGCTGGTGGGGGACCGGCTCCGGGCTTCACACGGCATCGGGGCCGGGCTCGCGCTCACTGGATTACTGTTGCTGGTCTTCCAGCCAGGCCTATCCTTCGGTGGCTGGAATCGGGGGGATTCCGAGACGCTTGTGAACGCGGTGCTGGTGGGTGTTCACATTGTCATGACGGGCCACTTCTCCCGCCGCGGTCGGG